>JBFHQK010000082.1:0-10368 GCA_041592255.1 Fontimonas sp. | reverse complement strand
GTGCGCACCGTACTGGGGCGCGGGCGAAAGCGTGCGCCTGGCGCGCGCGGAGATTGATCGCGTGCTGCGCGCGCAGTGGCATCGGCGCGTCGATCTGCCGCTGCTGCGGCGCCTGGCCTGGCGCGATGAAGCGCTGCAGCGAGGCCTGCAGCGGCTGCTCGAGCTGCGCAGCGTGCGCGGCGGTGCCGATCCGGGCGAGTGGGCGGAGCGCTTCGCGGCGTGGCTCGATGCCGCCGGGTGGCCCGGGCCGCGCGTCCTGGACAGCGCCGAGTATCAGGCGATCCAGGCCTGGCGCGAACTGCTGCGCGAACTCGGCAGTCTCGGCGGCGTGTCGGGTCCGGTGGCGGCCTCCGGCGCGCTGGCGCAATTGCAGCTGCTGGCGACGCAGCGCGTGTTTCAGCCGCAGACGCCGTCGGTGAACATCCACGTGCTCGGCGCGCTCGAAGCGCAGGGCCTCGATTTCGACGCGCTCTGGGTCATGGGCCTGGATGACGAACGCTGGCCGCCGGCGGGGCGTCCCAATCCGTTCATTCCGTTCGAACTGCAGCGCCGCTTCAATCTGCCGCACGCCGCCGCCGCGCAGGAGCTGGTGTGGGCCGAGGGCATGACCCGCCGCTGGCGGCAGGCGGCCGCCGAGGTCGTGTTCAGCTGGCCGGCGGCGAGTGCGGACCGGCCGCTGGCGCCGAGTCCGCTGATCCGCCTCGAGGCCGCCGCCGCCGAGGGGCTGACCGTGGATGCGCTGAGTGCGGGCTGGCGCGCGGCCGCCGCGCAGGGCCGCGAGGAGCGGCTGGCCGATCACGACGCGCCGCCGCCGGACGCCGATCGGCCGGTGCCGGGGGGCGCGCGCCTGCTCGGCGACCAGGCGCGCTGTCCGTTCCGCGCGTTTGCGACGCACCGCTTGGGCGCGCAGGCGCTCGAACAGCCGGGCTACGGGCTCAGCTACATCGATCGCGGCCAGCTGGTGCACCGCGCGCTCGAGGTGCTGTGGCGGGACTGGCGCGGTCAGGCAGCGCTGTGCGCGCTGGATGACGCGGCGCTGGAGGCGCGCATCGCCAGCGTTGTCGATGGCGAACTCGACCGCCTGGCTGACGAGGCACCGCAGCGCCTGCCGCCGGGTCTGCGCGCGCTCGAGCGCGAGCGGCTGTGCCGCCTGCTGCGGGGCTGGCTCGATCTCGAGCGCACGCGGCCGCCGTTTGTCGTCGAGTCGATCGAGGGCAGCCGGCCGGAGGCGGCACAGGCGGCCTCGCGCGACGAGCAGCTGGTGCACTTCGCCGGCCTGCAGCTGCGGCTGCGCGCGGATCGCGTCGACCGGCTCGCCGATGGCCGGCGCCTGGTGCTCGACTACAAGACCGGCAGCCGCAAGCCGCTGCCCTGGCATGACGGCCGGCCCGAAGAGCCGCAGCTGCTGCTCTATGGCCTCGACGGCGCCGGATCCGGCGGCGCGGTCGCCGGACTGGCCTTCGCACGTCTGGCGTCCGGCGCCATCGGCTTCGACGGCATCGCCGCGGAGGCGGAGCTGGCGCCGGGGCTCAAGGGCTGGACCGATTACCGTGAGACGCGCGATGCGCAGGATTGGGATGCGCTCATGGGCCGCTGGCGCGGTGAGCTGGGCAGTCTTGCCGCCGAGGTGCGGCGCGGACTGGCCAGCGTCACGCCCAAGCATCCGCGCCAGTCCTGCCGCGATTGCAGCCTGCACGCGGTGTGCCGCATCCATGAGGCCGGGCTGGCCGCCGATGACGAGGAAGAGGAGGTTCCGGCATGAGCGCAATGGAACCTGGCTTGGCGGATCGCAACGCCGATGCGCAACATCGTGCCGCGGCGCTGAACCCGGCGCGCAGCTTCATCGTTCAGGCGCCCGCCGGCTCCGGCAAGACCGAGCTGCTGACCCAGCGCCTGCTGGTGCTGCTGGCGACCGTCGACGAGCCCGAGGAAGTGGTGGCGATGACCTTCACGCGCAAGGCCGCGGCGGAGAGGCGTCATCGCGTCTACGCCGCGGTGCGCCGCGCGAGCGAGGCGCCGGAGCCGGCGCAAGCGCATGCATTACGCACCTGGACATTGGCGCGCGCAGTGCTGGCGCGCTCGCGTGCACGCGGCTGGCGCCTCGAGGAGGGCCCGCAACGTCTGCGGGTGCTGACCATCGATGCGCTCTGCGCGCAGATCGCGCAGCAGGCGCCGCTGATGGCGGGTTTCGGTGGACGCATCGGCGTCACCGATCTGGCCGAGCCGCTGTATCGCGACGCTGCTCGCGCGGTGCTGGCGTCGCTGGAGAACGACAGCCGCCATGGGCCGTCGGTAGCGCGCGTGCTGCGCCACTTCGACAACCGCTGCGCGGTGCTTGAACAGCAGCTGGTGCGGCTGCTCGGCCGGCGCGATCAGTGGCTGCCCCTGGTCACGCGCGATCAGCGCGCCGGCCGGCCGCGCGAGGTGCTCGAAGCCGCGCTGCAATGGATCACCGCCGGGGCCGTGCAGCGCGCGGCACGGGCGGTTCCGGCGGCGCTGGCGCGCGAGTGGCTCGAATCCGCGACCTACGCGTGTCGCTCCCTGCCGGCCGAACATCCGCTGCAGGCGGTCCGGGACAGCGGCTGGCCGGGCGCCGACCCGGAGCGTCTGCCGCAGTGGCTTGCCCTGGTCGACCTGGTGTGCACCAAGGACGGGAGCTGGCGCGCGCGCCTGGACGCGCGCTGCGGCTTCCCGCCGGGCAGCGGCGGCGCCAAGGCCGAGGCCCAGGCGCGCAAGCAGGCGCATCTGGAGCTGATCGAGCAGTTGGCCGCGCAGCCCGATCTGCAGCCGGCGCTGCAGGCGCTGCGGACGCTGCCCGACCCCCGCTACAGCGACGCGCAGTGGGCGGTGCTCGATGCGCTGCTCGACACCATGCGACTGGCGGCGGCGCATCTGCGCCTGGTGTTCGCCGCGCGCGGCGAGGTCGATTTCGCCGAAGTGGCGGCGCGCGCGGTTGCGGCGCTGGGCGATGGCGACCAGCCTAGCGAGCTGGCGCTGCGCTTCGACTACCGCATCCGCCATCTGCTGGTCGACGAGTTCCAGGACACCTCGCGCGTGCAGTGGGACCTGTTGCTGCAGCTGACCGCCGGCTGGAGCGAGGGCGACGGCCGCACGCTGTTCGTGGTCGGCGATCCGATGCAGAGCATCTATCGTTTTCGCGAGGCGGATGTCGGGCTCTACCTGAGCGCGCGGCAGCACGGCATCGGCGCGCTGCGGCTGCAGCCCTTGGAGTTGAAGTGCAATTTCCGCTCGCAGGCGGGCATCGTCGACTGGGTCAACCAGGCGTTCACGCAGGTGCTGCCGCCGGCCGAGGATCTCAACCGCAGCGCCGTGCCGTACAGCGCCGCGGTGGCGACCCACGCGGCCGGTGCCGGGCGCGCGGTCGAGGTGCATGCGTTCATTGATGCGGGCGCGTCGGCCGAGGCCCAGCGCGTGGTCGAGATCGTGCGCGGCCAGCGCGCCGCTGATCCGCAGGCGAGCATCGCGGTGCTGGTGCGCAGTCGCGGTCATCTGGCCGAGATCGCGCCGGCGCTGCGCGCAGCCGGCATCGACTGCCGGGCGGTGGAGATCGAGAGCCTGAGCGAGCGGCCGGTGATCGAGGACTTGCGCGCGCTGACCTGGGCGCTGCTGCATCCGATGGATCGTGTGGCCTGGCTGGCGGTGCTGCGCGCGCCCTGGTGCGGGCTGCGGCTGGCGGATCTGCTGGCGCTGAGCGGCGGCCTGCCGCCGCATGAGCCGGTGCTCTCGGCGATGCGGGATCCGCAGCGGCTGGCGCGCCTGAGCGAGGATGGGCGCGCGCGGCTGGAGTTTGTGCTGCGGACCCTCGACGCGGCGTTCGCGCAGCAGGGACGCAGGCCGCTGCGGCGCTGGATCGAGGCGATCTGGCTTGCTCTGGGCGGGCCGGCCGCCGCCGGCGGCGAAGCCGCGCTGGCCGACGCCGCGGTGTTCTTCGACTGCCTGCAGCGCCTGGCCCCCGGCGCGGTGCTGGGCGACTTCGCCCAGCTCGATCTGGCGCTCGCGGAGCTCAAGGCCAGCGCCGAGGCCGATGCCGCAAACCCGGTCAGCCTGATGACGATCCACAAGTCGAAGGGCCTGGAGTTCGACACCGTGATCGTGCCGGGCCTGGGACGCGGCACGCGCAGCGACGAGCCGCCGCCAGTCGCGTGGGCCCATCTGACCGACGTCGACGGCGCGCCGCGCCTGTTGCTGGCGCCGGTGCACGCCACCGGCGACGAGCGTGACCCGACCTTCGATTTTGTGCGGCGGCTCGAGGCGGAGAAACAGCGTTTCGAGGATGCGCGCCTGCTCTATGTCGCGGCAACGCGCGCACGCCGGCATCTGCATCTGCTGGGCGCGGTCGCGAGCGGCAAGGCGGGTGTGCGCAGCCCCAGGCCGGCGAGCCTGCTGGCGCGTCTATGGCCCGCGGTTGCCGCGGACTTCGAGACGGCGGCCGCGCCTGCGGCAAACCTGCAGCCGGCGGCGCCGTCGCCCCGGCCGCCGGCGCCGGCGCTGCGGCGCCTGGTCGAGTGGGCGCCGGCGGTCACGGAGCCCGGCTTGCCGCTGCCGGCAAGCGCCGCCCCTGCAGCCGCCGATGGGCTGCGTTTCGACTGGGCCGGTGAGACCGCGCGCTGTGTCGGCGTTGTTTTCCACCGCTGGGTGCAGTTCATTGCCGAGGACGGTGTCGACGCCTGGGACGCGTCACGGTGCCTGGCGCTTGAGGCGCCGCTGCGCGACGCGCTGCGCCGCGAGGGGGTGCCGGCGGCACGCTGCGCCGCGGCGGCGGCACGGGTTCTGGCGGCGCTGCGTGCCACGCTGGCGGATCCGCGCGGGCGCTGGCTGCTCGACGCGCGCCATGCGCAGGCGGTCAGCGAGCTGGGGCTGACCGCGCAGCTCGACGGGCGGTTGCGGCGGCTGGTGGTCGATCGCAGCTTCGTCGATGCAGCGGGGCGGCGCTGGATCGTCGATTTCAAGACCAGCAGTCACGAGGGCGGCGATGTTGCCGGGTTCGTGCGCGAGGAGCTGCGGCGCTACCGTCCGCAGCTCGAGGCCTACTGTGCGGCGATGCGCCAGCTCGATGCACGGCCGGTCAGCGCCGCCCTGTATCTGCCGCTGATCGAGGATCCGGCATTGCGCTGGATCGAGCTGAAAGACTGAGGCCCGCTGCGGCGGGGCCTGAGCAGACACGAGCGCGGCGCCGATCAGGCGCCGCGTCGTCACACTCCGATCTTCGAACTAGCGCTCGAGCAGCGCAAGCTTGTCCGGCTTGCCGTCCCAGTCCTTGGCCTCGGCCGGCGGTTCCTTGCGTTCGGTGATCACCGGCCATTCCTTGGTCAGGGTGGCGTTGATTTCCTTGAAGTGCGCCTGCTCGGCCGGCAGATCGTCTTCGGCGAAAATCGCCTCGGCCGGGCACTCGGGTTCGCAGAGCGTGCAGTCGATGCACTCCTCGGGGTCGATCACGAGGAAATTCGGGCCCTCATGGAAGCAGTCCACCGGGCAGACTTCCACGCAATCGGTGTACTTGCACTTGATGCAGTTCTCGGTGACGACGAAGGTCATGACACAAACTCGTAAACGGGGGTTTGGCAGCGCCTTAGTTTAAACGATCGTGGTTGCGGCGCGACGCAGCGCTGACACAGGGTGGTGTCAGATCGATGCGGCGTCTCCGGGCACTTCCGGGCGCTGCGGCGGGCGCGGCTTGAACGTCAGATCGAGCACGTGGGTGGTGAAACTGCCGCGCGCGCGGTCCTCGAAGAAGCACTTGAGGCTATGCCAGATCGTGGGAAAGGCGATGTCGTCCCACGGCATCTGCGCCTCGGACATCAGCGTCACCTCGGAGCTCTCCGGCGTCGGACCAAAGCGCGGCGACAGCAGGCGTCCGCAATGGATCATGTACACCTGACTGACGTAGGGCACGTTGATCACCATCAGCAACGGGCCGACGTCGACCTCGGCCAGCGATTCCTCGCGCGCCTCGCGCGCGGCGCCGGCGGCGCTGGTTTCGCCCAGTTCCATGAATCCGGCCGGGAAGGTCCACAGGCCCAGGCGCGGCTCGATGTTGCGCCGGCACATCAGTACGCGTCCGTCCTGCCACTCCGGGATGACCCCGACGATCACCTTGGGGTTGCGATACTGGATGTGACCGCAGCTCGGGCACAGATGACGCGGCAGGTGATCGCCGTCCGGAATCCGGAAGTCGACCGGCTGACCGCAGGCGTTGCAGAAACGGATATCGGCAGACATGTGGGCGATGGGCGGAGCGGAGCCCCGGCACTATAGCGATTCGGTGGATTTGCGCGGGGAAATGGGGGAACATCGTGCCCAAAATCACCCTACAGACAGGGACTCGGGGAGACCATAAATGATGAGAGTAACGGTGCTGGCGGCGTGTCTGCTCGCGACACAGGCCGTGGCGGCGCAGGATGCCGTCGCGGACGACAGCGACTATCAGGCCGACAACAGCTTCTCCGACGCATCGAGCGCTCCGGCGGAAGCCGCCGCGGGCGGGGATGCGGACGCCGGCGGCGCGACCCGCGATGTTGAGGCGGCGCCGGACTACAGCACGCCGACGGACTTTGGTGCCGCCGCCGAGGTCGACGACAGCAGCGCCGACGCCGGCTACGACTACGGCTACGGCGCCAGTGACGGCGCGGATGACGACGGCGGCGAGCCGCTCGAACTCTACGCCGGCGCCGATTATGTGCGGACCACCATGTCGTTCTCGAAGCCGGCGCTGGTGGCCAGCTTCGGCGGCGACGAGTTCAATTCGCAGATGTACCGCATCCGCGCCGGCATGCGGCTGTTCAGCAAGATTGGCCTCGAAGTTCAGTATGGCGCGGGCAATCAGGATGTGGCCGACCTCGACTCCGACGAGGCCCTGACCGACCAGTTCTACGGCGTCTATCTGGTGCCCACCGGCGTGTTGTTCGACCTCGTCGAGGTCGGCGCCGCGCTGGGTTACGCGCGCACCGAGCTCAAGCGCGGCGGAGCGTCGGAAGGCCTCGGCGGCGCGAGCTTCGGGCTCAACTTCGAGCTGCCGCTGCTGACCCGCGACAGCTACGCGCTGCGCCTGGGTGCCGGCGGCACCGTCTACCGCGCGCAGCCTTCGGCGCGGATCTACGGCTATCACGCCGGACTGCGCCTCGACTTCACGCTTTGAAGTGAGCGCCTGGCGCACGACGGGGTGGCGGGAGCTGCCCCGTCGTCGGCAGCGGACTGGCCAGTGCGCTGCCGACCGATATAATGCGCGCCCCGCGCCGAAGTGGCGGAATCGGTAGACGCAGCGGACTCAAAATCCGCCGAGGCAACCCCTCGTGAGAGTTCGAGTCTCTCCTTCGGCACCATCTTCATCTGCGCCTGCGCGGCCCGTCGTGACACGACGGTGGCGCAGGCTCCCGCTGCGAATGTGACCGCGGATGCGCCGATCCGATTTTTCCTATGAGCTGCCGCCTGAGCTGATCGCGCAGCATCCGGCGGACCGTCGCTCCGCGAGCCGTCTGCTGCAGGTGGGGCCGGGTGCGCTGCTGCAGGACCGGATGATGGTCGAGCTGCCGCTATTGCTCGAACCGGGCGATCTGCTGGTGTTCAACGACACGCGTGTGATTCCGGCGCGCCTGTTCGGCGTCAAGCCGACCGGCGGGCGGGTGGAGATCCTGGTCGAGCGCGTGCTCGATTCGGCGCGCTTCCTGGCGCAGCTGGGCGTGAGCAAGAAACCGCGCCCCGGCACTGAGGTGCGGGTGGGCGACACCCGCCTGACCGTGCTCGGGCGCGAAGATGACCTGTTCGAGCTGCGCTATGACGGTGACGACGGCGTGCTGGGCTTTCTCGAACGCGCCGGCCGCCTGCCGCTGCCGCCGTACATCACCCATGCGCCGCAGGGCGAGGATCTGGAGCGCTACCAGACCGTGTTCGCGCGGGCACCGGGCGCGGTGGCGGCGCCCACCGCGGGGCTGCATTTCGACCGCGAGCTGCTCGACGCGCTGGCGGCGCGCGGGATCGAGACTGCGACGCTGACGCTGCACGTCGGCGCCGGTACGTTCCAGCCGGTGCGGGTCGAGGAGCTCAGCGCGCACCGCATGCACGCCGAGCGTTACGCGATCGGCGCGGCGCTGTGCGCCGCACTGCGGCGCTGCCGCGAGCGGGGGGGGCGGGTGGTTGCGGTCGGCACCACCGTGACCCGGGCGCTGGAGTCCGCGGCGCTGGCGCAGGACAGCGAGCGCGTGGTGGCCCCGGCGGACGGGGAGACGCGGCTGTTCATCACGCCCGGGTTCCGTTTCCGCATCGTCGACCGGCTGCTGACCAACTTCCACCTGCCGGAATCGACCTTGCTGATGCTGGTCAGTGCCTACGCCGGCTATGAGCGGATGATGGCCGCGTACCGCCATGCGGTGGCGCAGCGCTACCGCTTCTTCAGCTACGGCGACGCGATGCTGATCGATCCGCGCTAGCCTCTTGTGCGGGCCTGGCTTTGCCTGGCCGGCGCGCCTCAGGGTCGGGGCACCACGGGCGGCGCGAGGCGGCGCAGCGCCTGCAGAAGGGCCCCCAGGCCATTGAACAGCAGGCTGGCGCTCACCGCACCGATCAGGCCGCAGATCATCGCATCCAGCGTCAGCGGCAGTCCCGGCGTGAGCGCGGCGAGGGTGCCGCGGGCGATGGCCGGGTCGAGGTGGGTGGCCAGATACAGCAGCTTGTCGAGTAGGCTGCCGTTTTCCAGCAGCGCGATGCCGCGGCTCATGTCGTCGAGCCGGCGGTTGTCGGCCGCGATCTTGTCGCCGAGTTCGCGCAACGCCGGCTGTGGACTCGAACGGAACTCGTGAACCATCAGGAGCAGGTCGCCGGCGTAATGCTGGTTGGCGCTGTGCTGGTAGTGCGCAACACTTTCGAGCAGCGCCTGGCGGTAGCCGCCGAAGCGCTGGGTGTAGTGGTCGACGAACTGCGGAATCTGCAGGAATGCGGCAAACGCAGCAGCAAACAACAGTCGGTCAAACAGGCCCGTGATCAGCTTCATCGACAGCGCTTCCTGCAGGAGGGGCGCGCTCGACGCTAACCGCCGGCGGGGTGGCTGTCAAAGACGGGCGCAGCCGCGCATCAGGGTCGGGCGGCGCAGCGGGGCCGGCAAGCGCTGCTGCAGCTCAGCCGCGCGCATGGGACAATCCGCGGCTTTCCGCAGCCATCTTTCGCAACCGTGCAGTTCGAGCTCATCGCCACTTCCGGTGCCGCGCGCCGCGGCCGCCTGATTTTCGAGCGCGGCGTCGTCGAGACGCCGGCGTTCATGCCGGTCGGCACCTACGGCACGGTCAAGGCCATGACGCCGGAGGAGCTGCGGCAGATCGGCGCGCAGATCATCCTCGGCAACACCTTCCATCTGATGCTGCGGCCGGGCGAGCAGGTGATCCGCCAGATCGGCGGTCTGCACCGCTTCATGCACTGGGACGGGCCGATCCTGACCGACTCCGGCGGTTTCCAGGTGTGGAGCCTGTCGGGACTGCGCAAGATCACCGAGGAGGGGGTCAAGTTCGCATCGCCGGTCAATGGCGAGCGCATCTTCCTGTCGCCCGAGCGGGCCATCGAGGTGCAGCACGCGCTGGGTTCGGACATCGTCATGCAGTTCGACGAGTGCACGCCGTATCCGGCGACTGCGCCGCAGGCGCGCAAGTCGATGGAGCTGTCGGCGCGCTGGGCGGCGCGCTGCAAGGCCGCACACCAGGGCGCGCACGGCGCGCTGTTCGGTATCGTCCAGGGCGGGATGCATCCGGAGTTGCGGCGCGAGTCGCTGCAGCGGCTGCAGGCGATCGGTTTTGACGGTTACGCCGTCGGCGGCTTGTCGGTCGGCGAGCCGGAAGCCGAGCGCCTCAAGGTGCTCGACGCGATCGGTCCGGAACTGCCGCCGGCGCATCCGCACTACCTGATGGGCGTTGGCACGCCGCGCGATCTGGTGCAGGCGGTCGCGCGGGGCATCGACATGTTCGATTGCGTGATGCCGACCCGCAACGCGCGCAACGGACACCTGTTCACCAGCGAGGGCGTGGTCAAGATCCGCAATGCGGTGCACCGCGACGATCAGCGGCCGCTGGATGCGGCCTGCGACTGCTACACCTGTCAGCACTATTCGCGCGCCTATCTGCATCATCTCGACCGCTGCAACGAGATTCTCGGCGCGCGTCTGAACACGATTCACAATCTGCGCTATTACCAGAATCACATGCGCGCGATCCGCGAGGCCATCGAGCAGGATCGCTTCGATGCATTCGCCGTCGCCTTCCTGGCGTCCCCCGCGGGCGCACCCAGCCGCAGCAAGACGCAGCCACCCGCGACGGGCGTGGACCAGCCCGCAAGCACGTAAGGCGCTCAGGTCCGGCTGGCGCCCTCCGC
>JBFHQK010000081.1:0-10407 GCA_041592255.1 Fontimonas sp. | reverse complement strand
TCGGCGCGCCCAACAAGGGGCTCGCGGCGATGTTCGTGATGATGAACAGCGCGCGGCTGGGCGTGGGCATGCAGTCGCTGGGGCTGGCCGAGTTCGCCTACCAGAACTCGCTGGCCTACGCGAAAGACCGCGTGCAGTCGCGCGCGCTCAGCGGGCCCAAGGCCAAGGACAAGCCGGCCGATCCGATCATCGTGCATCCGGACGTGCGCCGGATGCTGCTGACGCAGAAGGCCTACGTCGAGGCGGCGCGCGCGTTCACCTACTGGGCCGGCCTGGCGATCGATCGCGAACACAAGCATCCCGACGAGAAGGTGCGCAAGGACAACGCCGATCTCGTCGCGCTGCTGACGCCGGTGGTCAAGGGATTCGTCACCGATAACGGCTACGAGTCCACCACGCTGGCGATGCAGGTGCTCGGCGGGCACGGCTACATCAGCGAGTGGGGCCTGGAACAGTGCGTGCGCGACGCGCGCATCAACATGATCTACGAGGGCACCAACACGATTCAGGCCCTGGACCTGCTCGGCCGCAAGGTGCTGGCCGATGGTGGGGCACGGCTGATGAAGTTCGGCAAGGTCATCCAGGACCTGATCAAGACGCACGCCGACACTCCGGCGATGAAGGAGTTCACCGAGCCGCTGCGCACGCTCTCCGCCGAAGTGCAGAAGCTGACGATGGAAGTCGGTGCCAAGGCGATGAAGAATCCGGACGAAGTCGGCGCCGCGGCGGTGCCCTACCTGCGCGTGATCGGGCACCTCGTGTTCTCGTTTGCGTGGTGCTATGCCGCCGGTGTGGCGATGAAGAAGGCCGCCGGCGGCGATCCGTTCTACACGGCCAAGCTGACCACCGCACGCTTCTATTTCGCCAAGCTTTATCCGGAGTCCGCGGCGCTGATCGGCCAGGTGCGTTCGGGCGCCGCGCCGCTGATGGAAATGGAAGCGGCGCTGTTCTAATTGTCAGCGTGTCCCGCCGCGCGTCGGCAACCGTTTTATCTGGTCCGGAATCGAAGTCATGAGCATCCTCCGCCGTCTCACCCATTTCGATGGCGCGCGCGTCGCCGCGCGTCCGCTCGACCGCATCGAGAACGTGCGCGCCGCGGCCCAGGATCTGCGCCGGGCGCTGCTCGCCGGCCGGCCGGTGCCGTACTACCGCTCGATGGAGCTGGTGCGCGTGCCGTATCCGGCGAAGTTCGGCTATCTCAACGGCTTCGGCACGCTGCCGCCGTTCCTGCACTTGTGCAACCGCCTGTTCGTCGTGCAGTTTCACAGCGACGAGGGGCTGAAGACATTGCTGGTCTCGCCGTCGGACTGGGAGCACCAGCGCGCCACGCCGTTCTTCCGGCGCCTCAACGCGGCGATGGGGCCGTTGGCGCGTCTGGGCGAGGAAGTGGTCTTCCGCAAGATCAGCACCGTCGAGCAGCGGCTGGCGCAGATCGGGCTCGCGCCCGAGGATGTCGACTACATCACCTATGACCATCTGCACACGCAGAACCTCACGCGCTGGCTCGGCGCGCACGGGCAAAAGGCGATCTTCCCGAACGCCAAGCTGCTGGTGATGCGTGCCGAATGGGAATGCGCACAGTCGCTGGTGCCGTGGCAGAACCAGTGGTACTGCCCGGGCGGTATCGACGGCGTGCCGGCGGATCGCGTGATCCTGCTCGATCACGACGTGATGCTCGGTGAGGGCGTCGCGCTGGTGGCGACGCGCGGGCATACCGAGGGCAATCATTCGATCGTCGTGCACACCCCCGAAGGGCTCAAGGTCACCAGCGAGAACGGCGTCAGCCTCGATGCCTACGCGCCGCAGCATTCGCGCATTCCCGGCCTCGCCGCGTACGCAAAGGCCACCGGCGCCGAGGTCGTGCTCAACGGCAACACCCTGGAATACGGCGTCGACCAGTACATCTCGATGGTGCAGGAGAAGGCGATCGCCGGCCCTTCGCCCAGGGACGAGCGGGTGCCGAACCTGGCGCCGTCATCGGAATCCGCCGGCTTCTGGCTGTTTCCGCGCACGGCGCCAACCTTCCGCGTCGGCGACCTGCATTTCGGCACGCTGCAGCAGCGCACGACGATCAGGGCAGCGGCATGAACCATCAGGTTTTCTTTGTCACCGGCGCGGCGTCCGGCATCGGCGCGCATCTGGTGCGTGCGCTGCTGGAGCGCGGGGCGCGCGTGTGCGCGGCCGACATCAATGCCGAGGCGATGGCGCCGCTGCGTGCGCTGGCCGATGAGGCGCGGCTGATGATCGCTGCGCTCGATGTGCGCGATCCGGCGCAATGGACGGCGCGCGTCGATGAGGTGCGCGCGTGCTGGCAGCGCCTCGACGTCATGCTCAACGTCGCCGGCGTCATCCGGCCCGGGTACATCCACGCGTTTGCGCCCGAAGACGTGCATCTGCAGCTCGACGTCAACACCAAGGGGGTAATCTTCGGCACCCAGGCGGCGGCGCGCGCGATGCGGGCGCAGGGCGGCGGTCACATCGTCAACATCGCCTCGCTCGCCGGGGTTGCGCCGATTCCGGGGCTGGCGCTGTATTCGGCATCCAAGTTCGCGGTGCGCGGTTTTTCGCTCGCGGCGGCGTTCGAGCTGCGCGAGCATGGCATCAAGGTCACGGTGGTGTGCCCGGACGCGGTGCAGACGCCGATGCTCGACGTCCAGGTTGATCGCGAGGAAGCGGCGCTGACGTTCTCCGGCGCGGAGCAGCCGCTGACCACGGCGGACGTGGTCGACGCCATCCTGCAGCGCGCACTCACGCGCGCGCCGATGGAAATTCTGTTGCCGCGCTCGCGCGGACTCACCGCGAAGCTGGGTAACGCGTTTCCCGCGCTCAGCGCCGGACTGCTGCGCGCACTGCGCCGCAAGGGCGCGGTGCGGCAGCGCGCACGGCAGCTGCAGGGCCCCTAAGGTGCCGGCGCTCCGCGGCCCGTGTTGACGGGTCTGCGCGAGCGCCATCCCCCATCGGCGCACTCACGCGCGGTTGCGCAGTGCGTCGGCGAAGCGGTACATCGGCACGCGCAGCAGTGCACGCACCTCTTCGCTGGCGCCGACCTCGTCGAGCGCGTGCTTCATGCACAGCAACCACTGATCGCGTTCGGCCGCGCCGATCGCGTACGGGCTGTGCGGCTCATGCATGCACACGCTGCCGTAGCGCTCGAAATACAGGCGCGGGCCGCCGAACCAGCCGGACAGGAACTCGTAAAGCTTGGTGGTGATCGGTTCCAGGTTGGCGCCGTGCATCGCGCGGATCGTCGCCGCTTCCGGCAAACGATCCATCGCGGCATAGAAGGCCGCAGCCAGGGCGCGCACGCCGGCGTCGCCGCCGAGCAGCTCGTAGGGGGTGTCGCGTCGTTCCATCAGGGAAAAGTCCAGGGCTATGTCGCGCTCCGACTCTAGCGTCGGCGCGCGCCCGGGAACTGATGCAGGTCAATGCACGGCCGCAAAGGCGGCGTGCGCGCCTCAGGCCTTCTTCAGGTAGCAGGCCTTGAGCATCAGGCTGACGCCGTCGACCTTGCAGTCGACTTCGTGATCGCCGGAAACCAGACGGATGTTGCGGATCTTGGTGCCACCCTTGATCGTCAGCGAGGAGCCCTTCACCTTCAGATCCTTGATCAGGATCACCGCATCGCCGTCGGCGAGCAGATTGCCGTTCGCGTCCTTGACCACGAGGCGCTCGTCCTCGGTGCTCTCGGGCGCCGTTGCGGCGGCGATCGGCCATTCGTGGCCGCAATCGGCGCAGATGTAGTGGTCGCCGTCGGGATAGGTGTTCTCAAGGGTGCAGCGCGGGCAGGCGGGGATTGATTTCATCTCTGGGCAGTGGAGCGGCGAACCACGTCTCGAAGCAAGCGGGCGGCAATGATAAGCACTGCCGCGGCGCGCGGTGCCGGCCTCAGATGTCGGACGCCAGTTCCGGCAGCACGATCTCGGCGTCGGCGGCCCGGATCACGGGCAGATCCACTTCCGTGAGCACCGCCATGCCGACGTGTCCCGCGCCGATTTCCTTGAGGGTCAGCACGGTGGACTTGTGATCGCTCCACGGCAGGTGCGCCTGGGCGCCGCGCGCCAGCTGGCGCGCCCGCTTGGACGCGACCAGGCACAGGTCGAAATGATTGGGGATGTGGACCAGGCAGTCTTCAACCGTTACGCGTGCCATCGGAGAATTCTCGGAATCACCGCAAGAGCACGGTGACCCACTATACAGGTCGGCGCCGGGTCAGATATCGCGATGACATGCGCATCGGCGTCGCCGGCCCTGCATCGCCCAACGATGCGGCAGGGTCCCGAGTTTGCCCGGCGCAGGGCCGCGCACGATACTGCGCCACCCCTGAAACCTCCGGAGTCCGCATGTCGCGCCCGATTCTCGACGAAGCCCGCATCCATCCTGCGATCCGCGACCAGATCGCCCGCCACGAGCGCGGCATCATCGAGGAAGTGGAACGTGCGGTGGCGCAGCACGCCATCGTTGTCGTCGGCATGGCGCAGAATCCGTTTCCCAAGCGCGCACGCAAGGCGCTCGATGCCGCCGCACTGCCGCACCACTATCTCGAGTACGGCAGCTACCTGAGCCAGTGGCGCCGCCGCAACGCGCTGAAGCTGTGGACCGGCTGGCCGACCTTTCCGATGGTCTTCGTCCGCGGCCAGCTCATCGGCGGCGCCGCCGACCTGTCCCGCCTGCTGCGCTCGGGTGAGCTCAACGCGCTGCTGGGCGCGCGCTCAGGCGCAGACGCGGTCCCGGCGGCCTAAAACGCCGGGCCAGAAAAAGCCCGTGGCCGAGGCCACGGGCTTTGCTCAGACGGCGCTCAAGCGCCGGTTGCTCAGGGCGTCTTGGTGCACAGCGTGAAGCTGCCGCTGCCGCTGTAGGCATACACGCGCCAGCGGTAGGTGGCGCTGCTGCCGCTGTAGCTGATCGACTCGGTCGACGTGGTGCCGGTCGACGAGGCCACGTTCTTCCAGCTGCTGCCGCTCTTCTTCTGCAAGTACAGGTCGAAGTCGGTGCCGCCGGGGCCGGCGAGTGTGGCGAGGTGGCTGCCGCTGGCCGCGACGTAGCCGGACGTTCCCGGCTGATAGGAGCTGCCGCCGCTCGACAGCGTGCCGGTGTACTCGGTGTAGCCGGCCGAGCAGGCGCTGGCGACGGTGTAGCTGCCGGTGAGCGTGACGCCCGAATACGCGGCGTAGCCCGAGATCATCACGTGGTAGGTCCCGGCCTGCGGCGTGGGGAAGCTGCAGGTTTCGGCGTTGCCGCTCTGGTAGGGACGGCAGTCATACGAGGTGCTCGTCGGGGCCGAACCGAACTTCACGTACAGATCCGCATCGCCGCTGCCGCCGGACATCGCAAAGCTCAGCCCGGTCGCTCCGGCCGGCACCTCCAGCGTGAAGAAGGTTTCCGAGCCGGCGGCGCCGGCGAGGTTGGTCACCGGCACGCCGTTGCTCAGCGCGGTCGGGCCACCCCCGCCGCCGCTGCTGCCGCTCAGGGCTGCGGCGGCGTCGACGATGCCGCTGCCGCACTGACTGCAGGTGGCCGGAAACGCCCGCGCGGTCGACTTGAGCGTGGATTCGATCTGATCCGGGGTCAGCGCGCCGTTCTGCGCCAGCATCAGCGCGGCGACACCGGCCACATGCGGCGTGGCCATCGACGTGCCCTGATAGAACACGTAGCTGTCCGATCCCGGGGTGGTGGTGCCGGTGTTGAGCGTCGACAGGATCCCGTTGGGATCATTGGCGCTGCTCTGCGCGCCGCCGGGGGCGGCCACGTCGACCACCGTGCCGTAGTTCGAGTAGTAGGCCCGGCCGCCGGAACGGTTGACCGCGGCCACGGTGACCACGCCCGAGCAGTTCGCCGGGCTGGAGTTCGACGCGTTCTGGTTCTCGTTGCCGGCGGCGACGATGACCACCGTGCCGCGCGAGCGCGCCGAGTTGATCGCCGCCTGCGAGGTGCTGTCGCAGGCGCCGCTGCCGCCCAGCGACAGGTTGATCACCTTGGCGACGTTGCTGTTGGCCGGCACGCCGGCAACGGTGCCGCCGGAGGCCCAGATCATCGCGTCGGCGATGTCGGAGGTGTAGCCGCCGCAGCGGCCGAGCACGCGCACGGGCAGCACCTTGGCGCCGAACGCGACGCCGGCGACGCCGCTGCCGTTGTTGGTCACCGCGGCGACGGTGCCGGCGACATGCGTGCCGTGCCAGCTCGAGTTCGACGCCTGCGAGCCCGCACCGCACTGACCGGCGGTATTCCAGTCACCGGGATCCTGGGCGTCGCTGTCGCGGCCGTTGCCGTCGTTGGCGACGAAGGTATCGGCGATGAAGTCGTAGCCGCCGACGATGTTGGCCACCAGATCGGCGTGCGGGCGATAGCCGGTGTCGAGCACCGCCACGATCACTCCGGCACCGGTGGACAGATCCCAGGCCGCCGGCGCGTTGAGGCCGCCGGTGGCTTCGTAGTAATGCCACTGCTGGTTGTACTGCGGGTCGTTGGGGGTCAGCAGCGGCTTGAGGATGCGGTCTTCTTCGGCGTATTCGACATGGGGATCGGCGCCCAGCGCCTGGATCAGGCGCACCAGATCGGCGCGTGGCAGGTCACGGTCGAGTCGGATGACGTCGGCGCCGGTGGCGATCTGCCGCTGCATGCGCAACTGCACGCCATGACTGCGGCCGACGGCATCGAGCACCTGGGTGGCGATGCCGGCACCGTCGGCCAAGCCGCTGCGGTATTTGACGATGACTTGTTGCGGAGGGCCATCGGCGGCCAGCGCTGCCGGGGCCGAAAGGGACAGTGCCAGCAAGGCACCCACAAAAACGCTCGACCCGCGTCGGGTCGCAGTACGCTGCTTCATGGAGACTCCCTGTTAGTGATGGGGCAGTGCCAGCGCCCCCTTGCATCCTTGCCCGGATTGACGGGCGCCCTTGGCCGATCCGCGCAACGGGAATCGGAGCGGCCGTGCCGGGGCCGCACTGCATGGCGACTCCGACTTAAACCGAACAGATGGCGGTCAGTCTCATGGGGAGCATTGACCATTGCTATCCGAACTTTCACTCAGCCGCGCGCATGCCGGGTCGCATTCAGCGTGCAGCGGCGAACGGTGACGGCCGGCGCGCGCGGCCAAGCTGAGAGCGTGGCCGCGAGGCTGGAAGAGGCGCGCCGTCGCCGGTGGCATCGGCGGGCACGCCGGAAGCGCCGTGATGAACTGGGATCAGACCCTGCCGATCGGCTCGCGCGCCCGGGCGCGGAGCGCTGTCCCGGCGGCGGCGCTGTGGCTTGCTGTCACGGCGGCCGCGCTGGCAGATGCCGCGGAGCCGCCGTCAGTGGCGCTGCGCCAGCTGGCCAACCTCACCCATTACGATCACGTCACGCAGCAGGCGGTCGCCCTGCTGCTGCCGGGAACGGATCGTGTGCAGGTGCTGGGCCGGCACTATGCAGTGGACTGGAGTGCGGTTGCAGGCACCTTGCGCGCGCCGGATGGCAGCACCGCTTTTGTCTCCATCGGCCCCGGCATCAGCCTGCGCGACGTCGGGGGGCTGCGCCGCACCAGCCTGCGTCTGAGCATCAGTCCGACCTGGATCGAGCACCCGATGCTCGGCGGCCGGGATCTGGGCGGGCATCTGCATTTCACCAGCGCCATCGACTGGGTGTTCTACCTCGATGCGGCGCGGCAGCGTTCCATCGCCTTGCGGCTGCAGCACACGTCCAACGCCGGTGCCGCCGACGACAACCCCGGTCTGGACCTGGCCGGCATCGAACTCGGCTTCCGCTTCGGCCGTCGCGCGCCCAGAACCTTGGTGCCGCGACGGCCGGTGGCCACAGCGCCGGAGTGGGCGCCGCGAGCGGAGATCGACCCCGGCCCGTGAGCACGCTGCGCAACCGCCGCGGCTGCGAACCACTTCTCGAAATCGCCTTCTGCCCCCCCCATATGGGGGGGTTGCGGTGTTGCGGTGCGGCGCCAAACAATCGGCCAAATTCGGTGATGCGTCACTGAGGGCATGAGGGTGGGGCTCGCGTCACCGGCACGGCCGATCCGTACCGGATCAGAAGACAAAAGGGGCGTTTGAGGGCGCACTGCAGCGGCACTGCGCAGCCATGCGTTGGCCTGTGCAGGCACATGCGCGCCATGTTTTTGAAGCACGCACTCTGGCTGCGGCGCACGGCGCGCCGCGTGGAGCGTCACAACAACAGGGGAGAGACGCGATGCGCGTGACACGGTGGCGGGTGAAGGGGGCGATGGTGGCGGTGGCCTTGCTGGCCAGCGGCTGCTCGTCGATGCAGATGGCGCGCAATGCCGACATGGACGCAGCGCTGGTCAGCGGCGATTACCGCGCCGCGGCGCTGCTGGCGGAGTCGCGGCTGGGCCTCAAACCGGCTGCCGACGGGGCGCTGCCTGACATTGCGCTGGCCAAGGGCAGCGTGCTGAACCACCTCGAGGCCGGAGAGGCCTGGCGCATGGCCGGCGAGCGTGAGCGCGCGCTGGCGCATTTCGATCGCGCCGAAGCGGCGTTGCAGGCGGTGGAGACCCAGGCGCTCGCCTCCAGCGGCGCCAAGCAGATCGGCGCGACGCTGATCAACGACGGCCTGCTCGATTACACGCCCAGCCCCGCCGAAGCGGTGCTGATGAACTACTACAAGGCAATCACCTTCTGGGCCGCCGGCGACCGCGACAATGCCCGGGTCGAGCTCAACCGCGCCGAAGACCGCGTGCGCCGCGCGGTGGAACGCTACGAAAAGGAGATCGCCGCCGCCGAGGCCGAGTCCAAGGGCAAGCAGGGCGCTGACCGCAAGAACGTGGATGCGGTGGCGGCGAAGATTCCGGAAATGGCCCAGTGGCAGCCGTACGACGGCTTCGTCATGCCGCAGGCGACCTATCTCCATGCGCTGTTTCTCGCCTCGACCGGCGATCGGGCGGACCGCGACGCCGCGCTCGCGCTGCTCGAGCGCGTGCGCGGGCTGGAGCCGGACAATCAGGTCGTCGCCCGCGACATCGAGAACCTGACAAAGCGTGGTGCGCTGTGCCCGGCGGGTGACTGTGTCTGGATCGTCACCGAGGAAGGCGCCGGGCCGGTGCTGCAGGAGTTGCGCACCGACCTGCCGGTGCCGACCGCAACCGGCTTCGTCATGGTCAGCCTGGCTCTGCCCAAGCTGGTGTCGCGGCGCTCCGACGCGGCCGACTATGTTGTTGCCAGCACCCCCGCCGGTCCGGTGCCCGAGTTCCGGCTCTCCGACATGGATCGGGTGGTGCAGTCCGAGTTCAGCAAGCGCTTTCCGGCGACAGTGACGCGCGCGCTGGTTGGCGCCACCGCACGCGCGATCGCCCAGGAACAGCTCAACAAGAATGTCGGGCCGTGGGGCGCGCTGGCCGGGATGGTCGCCAACATCGCACTGACCGGCGCTGACCTGCGCTCGTGGCGCTCGACGCCGGCGCTGACACGCGTGGCGCAGATCCGGGCCGGCGAGCAGCCACTGGTGCTGACCACCGCCAGCGGGCCGCAGACCGTCGAACTGCCCGAAAGCGGCATGCACATCGTCTACGTGAAACAATCCATCGCCACCGCGCCCGCGCTGGTGCAGATCCTCCCCTTGTCGAATCTCACCGCGACCGCTTCCGCGCGGTAAACCACACGGATAACGCCATGATCAGAACCCTATCGATTGCCGCCGTTGCGCTCACGCTGGCCGCCTGCGCCACCACCCAGGCCTACCCACCGCAGATCCAGAGCAAGCTCGGGCGCGTCAGCGATCGCGTCCATATCGCGGAGATCAAGGAGCAGGCCCTGCCGGACGGCACGCTGGAGATTGCCGTGTTCGCCGAGTCCGCCGTGCGCTTCGAGCAGAAGATCCAGTATCGGGTGAACTGGTTCGACGGCGCCGGCATGCCGATCAAGACCGCGGTGGACACGCCGGTCCAGCGCAGCCTGGACAAGCGGCAGGCATTCAATTTCACCGCGACGGGCCCGGGTCCGCGCGCCACCCATTACACGATTGATATTCAGGCTGAAGGGGAGTGATCCGCATGATGAGCAAGATGATGCTGGCCGCGGTTGCGGCCTTGACGCTGAGCGCCTGCGCCACCGGCGTGGAGATGGTGGACACCCGCAACGACAAGGGCGAGGCGGTGGTTGGCATCGACTACCGCGACTTCGACCGCGCTGCCTCCGACGCGGTGCAGTCGCTGCTGGCCAGCGGCGCCGTGCACAACCCCAAGGGGGGGCGCTACGTGATGATGGTGTCGCGCATCACCAACGACACGATGCAGCGCATCGACACCGACCAGCTGACCAAGAAGATCCGCATCGACCTGCTCAACAGCGGCAAGGTCGTCGTCACCACCGCGGTGGGCGCCAACGGCGCCGAGGACCAGGCCAACTTTGCGGTGCGCGAGGGCCTGCGCGACAACGAGGAGTTCGACCAGTCGCGGGTGCAGCGCAAGGG
>JBFHQK010000080.1:0-10413 GCA_041592255.1 Fontimonas sp. | reverse complement strand
TGCTGCTGGGCTTCGCCGCGCCGCCGATGCTCGATGCGCGGCGCACGCCGCCGCTGCGGGTGTTCCAGCGCAATCTGGGCGCGTCGGGCCTGTCGCGCGGGGTGTGGGCGGCGGCGCTGGCCACCGGCGGTGCGCTGCTGTGGCTGGCCACCGGCGATGCACGCCTGGCCCTGATCGTGCGCGGCGGCGCGGCCGCCGCGCTGCTGGCCCTGGCCGTGCTGGCCGCGCTGCTGGTGGCTGCGCTGCAACCGCTGCGCGGGCGCGTGGGCATGTCGTGGCGCTTCGGCCTGGGCAACGTCGCGCGCCGGCGCGGCGCCACCGTGGCGCAGGTGGCGGCGCTGGGGCTGGCGCTGCTGGCGCTGCTGCTGGTGTCGGTGGTGCGCGAGGACCTGCTGAGCAGCTGGCAGCGCCGGCTGCCGGCGGACACGCCCAATCAGTTCCTGATCAACATCCAGGCCGATCAGGTCGAGCCGCTGCGCGCGTTCTTCCGCAGCCGCGGCCATCCCGACCTGCAGCTGTGGCCGATGGCGCGCGGGCGCCTGGTCGAACTCAACGGCGCACCGGTGACCGCGGATTCATTTCCCGATCCCGAAACCCAGCGCTGGATCAACCGCGATTTCAATCTGTCGTGGACGACGCAGCTCAACGCCGACAACCGTGTCACCCAGGGCCAGTGGTGGGGTGAGGCCGGCGCCGGGCAGCCGTGGCTGTCGGCCGACGCCTACGCGGTCGAGCGGCTCGATCTCAAGCTCGGCGACCGGCTGACGCTGGAGTTCGCCGGCGAGCGCGTCGAACTGACCGTGCACAATTTCCGCACCGTCGAATGGGACAGCTTCAATCCCAACTTCTTCCTGCTGGTGCCGCCGGGCGCGGTGCCGGACACGGTGCCGGCGCAGTGGCTGACCAGTTTCTATCTCGGGCCCGACGACCGCGCGCTGCTGCGCGAGCTGGTCGCGGCGTTTCCCAATATCAGTGCGCTGGATATCGAGGCGATGATGAATCAGGTGCGCGGCATCGTCGATCGCATCGTCGCCGCGGTCGAGTTCATCTTCCTGTTCACGCTCGCCGCCGGACTGACGGTGCTGCTGGCGGCGATCGAGGGCACGCGCGCCGAGCGCGTGCGCGAGGCCGCACTGCTGCGCGCGCTGGGCGCGCGCTCGGGCCTGATCACGCGCGGGCTGGTCGCCGAATACGCGGTGCTGGGCGCGCTCGCCGGGCTGGTGGCGGCGATAGCGGCGCAGACGGTGGCCTGGGTGCTGGCCGAGCAGGTGTTGCGCATTCCCTACGGCCCGCGTCCGCTGCTGTGGCTGCTGGGCACCGGTGCCGGCGCGCTGGTGGTCGCCGCGCTGGGCTGGCTGTCGCTGCGTCCGGTGCTGCGCACGCCGCCGACGCGGGTGCTGCAGCAGAGCGGCTAAGCGTGCCCGCGGAAGCGGCGCAAAGTGGGTAAAATTGCGCCCCCGCAGCAGTCAATCACGGTTTCTTCGGAGTTCTTTGCACATGAAAAAGCCCGTCAAGGTCGCCATCACCGGCGCCGCTGGCCAGATCGCCTATTCGCTCATTTTCCGCGTCGCCAGCGGCTCGATGCTGGGACCTGACCAGCCGGTCATCCTGCAGCTGCTCGAAGTGCCGGTGCCGGAAGTGCTGGAAAAGCTCAAGGGCACGGTGATGGAGGTCGAGGACTGCGCCTTCCCGCTGGTGCACAGCGTCGAGATCCACTCCGACCCGATGTCGGGCTTCGAAGGCACCGACTACGCGCTGCTGGTCGGCGCGCGGCCGCGCGGCCCCGGCATGGAGCGCAAGGACCTGCTGACCGCCAACGGCGGCATCTTCGGGCCGCAGGGCAAGGCCATCGCCGCCAAGGCCTCGAAGGACGTGCGCGTGCTGGTGGTCGGCAATCCGGCCAACACCAATGCGCTGATCGCGGCCACCGCCGCCAAGGGTCTCGATCCGAAGCAGTTCCACGCGATGGTGCGCCTGGACCACAACCGCGCCATCTCGCAGCTGTCGTCGAAGACCGGCGTGCACGGCAACGACATCGAGAAGATGATCATCTGGGGCAACCACAGCTCCACCCAGTACCCCGACATCAGCCACTGCACCGTCGCCGGCAAGCCGGCGAAGTCGCTGGTCGACCAGGCCTGGATCGAGAAGGACTTCATCCCCACCGTGCAGCAGCGCGGCGCCGCGATCATCAAGGCGCGCGGCCTGTCGTCGGCGGCCTCGGCGGCGTCGGCCGCGGTCGATCACATGCGCGACTGGGCGCTGGGCAGCAACGGCAAGTGGGTGTCGATGGGCGTGCCCTCCGATGGCAGCTACGGCATCGCTCCGGGCGTGGTCTACGGCTACCCCTGCATCTGCAAGAACGGCCAGTACGAGATCGTGCAGGGCCTGTCGGTGGACGAGTTCTCGCGCGCGCGCATGGACGCCACCGAAAAGGAACTGCGCGAGGAGCGCGCCGCGATCGAGGAGCTGCTGCAGGGCTGAGCCCGGCGGCACCGCAGCGCATCCCGAAACCCGCCGGCGCGAGCCGGCGGGTTTTTTGCTGGCCTCAAGCCTGCGCCAGCCGCCACCGGGACTGTTCGTACAGCGCGCCGCTGAGGAAGACGCCCAGCAGCAGCAGGCCCAGCCACCAGCGCAGCGGCTGGGGCCGCGCCGGGGGCTCGCTGGCGCGCTCGAGCTTGAGGCCTTCGACGCTGCGGGTCGGGGCCTGGCTCGGCGTGGCGGCGGGCGGCGCGGCCGGCGGCTGCGGCTGCGCTGCGCGCGCGTCGAGACCAAAGCCGGCCGCCGTGGCGGCGACGTAGTCCTTGAACACCTGGTTCTCGGTGTAGAGGTCGCGGCTGGCGGCGATCTCCAGCCAGACTTCGGTCAGGCGTTTGACCACCGCTTCCGGTGCGTCCCAGTAGCCCTTGCGCACCGCTTCGAGCATGCGCTCGGCGATCTGCGCGCGCGCCGCGGGGTGGACCTGCTTGAACCAGTCGTCGACGCCCAGCTCGAGCTTGTCCTCGACGTAGATCGCGTACAGCTCCTGCCACTGGTCGGGCCGCACGCTGTTGCGGTCCATCACGTTCCAGCCCCAGAAGTTGTTGACCACGTCGAGGATTTCGGTGGCGCCGGAGTAGCCTTCGGCCATCATCTCGGCGACCCAGCGCGGGTGGTAGTAGCGCGTGCGCAGCTCCTTGTTGATGAACTCGGCCACCGAGTCGTTGCGGAAGTCACGCGTGTTGCGCAGATCCGAGATGTACATCTCCGGGGTGGTGCCATCGAGATGGCGCACCGCCAGGCCGATGCCGCCCAGATATTCGAACGGGTGGTCGATGGACAGGATGCCGTGCAGGTTGGAGGAGCGCGAGAACACCGCGGCCTTGGTGCCGCGCAGGTTCTCGGCGTAGAGGTCGATGCCGTCGAGCTTGAGGTTGCGGGTGCCGTCCTCGGCGCCGTACAGATAGCCCATCCGCGACAGGTAGGTCTGCGCCAGCGGCGTTTCGTCCTCCCAGGTGTCGGAGGCCAGGGTCGCGTCGGGCAGCTGGGTGCCGTAGACGCCGGACTGGTTGGCGAACATGCGCACGCGCGACAGGCGCGCGGCCTGCTCCGGCTCGACGCCCTGTCCGATCAGGCGCTGGCGCAGCGCTTCGGCGTTGGCATGCAGCGGATTGTCCGGCTCGGCCAGCGCGGCGATCTTGAGCACGGCGCGCGACAGACGGTCCATCACCGGCGCGAGATTGTCGCGGTAGAGACCGGTGGCGGAGAGCACGACGTCGACGCGCGGGCGCTTGAGCTCGTGCATCGGAATCACCTCGACGTCGACGACCTCGTCGCGGCGGTTCCAGACCGGACGCACGCCCAGCAGATACAGCACCTCGGCTTCGAGCACGCCGTAGTGTTTGAGGGTCTCGGTCGACCACAGCGAGAAGGCCAGCTTGTCCGGGTAGACGCCGTGCTTGGCCTTGTAGCGGTCGATCAGGTCCTGTGCCAGCGCCTGGCCGGCGGCCCAGGCCGCCTTGGTCGGGATCTTGTCGGGATCGAAGGCGTAGACGTTGCGCCCGGTGGGCACCGCGTCGGGATTGCGCAGCGGGTCGTTGCCGGTGCCGGTGGGAATGTAGCGGGCCTCCAGCGCGGCGAGCAGGCTCTCCATCTCGCGTTCGCCGAGGAAGTTCGCGAAATGGCGGCGGCCCTCGGCCAGCCACTCGCGGGTCGCCGGCGGAAACGTCTCCAGCGGCGCGTCGCCGGTCAGCGCACGCTTGAGCAGCTGAAAACTCGCGGTGTCGAGGATCTCGGCGTAGGGCCGGGTGAAGAAGCCGTCGTGACGGCCCTTGCGCTGGTCGACGGTCTCGGCGGCGGCGATGTAGTCCGGGCCGAGGATCTGCAGGATGGTCAGCAGCACATGATCGGTCTGGGCCACTGCGCCGTAGGTGTGCATGCCCAGCGGCTGCGCCATGCCGGCGATCTGCTCCAGGTAGTCGTGCACGCGCTCGAACACTGGCTGGAAATCGGCCAGCAGGGCTGCGCGCTGACCGGCGATGTCCAGCGCCAGGTCCTGGTCGAGCTTGAGCGCGACCAGCTGGTCGAGGATCTCGCCGGCGGTGTTCTGCCGCACCCGCCCGTCTTCCAGCAGACGGTAGTTGTGGGTCAGTTCGTGCAGCACCGCGAGTTCGTCGTAGAGTCCGGCCGGCGCGAACGGCGGCGTGTTGTGCGAGATCACCACGGCGCGGCCGCGGCGCTTGGCGATCTGCGCCTCGCCGACGTTCTGCACGTTGTACGGATAGACCACCGGCACATCGCCGATGGTGGTCTGGGTGTCGTCGTACTTCCAGGTGCCCAGTTCCTTGCCGGACAGCCACTCCTGGGTGCCGTGGGTGCCGAGGTGGATGATCGCGTCGGCGCGGTAGTGGTGGACCAGGTAGTGGTAGACGGCGCGGTAGGCGTGGTGCACCGGCACGCGCTTGTCGTGGAGGATGTCCTTCTCGCGGTCGCGCTTGTCGCCGCGCAGCGGCTGCGGCAGCAGCAGCAGGTTGCCGAGCTTGAGGCGCGGAATCACGAACACGCGCTGCCCGTCGAGATCGAGATTGAGATAGGTCTGGGCCGGGTCGCCCCACGCGGCCAGGGTTTCGCTGCGCAGCTGCTCCGGCAGGGTGGCGAACCAGGCGCGGTACTCGGCAACCGGCACCGCCTCGGCCAGATCGCGCGCCAGCAGTTCGCGCATCGCGGTTTCGTCGTGCACGCGGTAGTACGGGCGCATCATCTGCTGCAGCGCCGCGACGATCTGCGCGCCGTCGCGCGCGTCGATGCGGTAGCCGGCCTGCTGCAGCGCGGCGGCGATGGCCCCGATCGACTCGGGCAGGTTGAGGAACGAGGCGCTGAAATTCTCCTCGCCTTCGGGCGAGTTCCACACCAGCATCGCCAGGCGCTTGTCGGCGTTGGGTGTGCGCCGCAGCTTGAGGTAGTTGAGGCTGCGCTGGATCAGCGCCTCCAGGTGGCCCGGCACCAGCGCGTGGCCGTCGTCGGCGCTGCGGGTCGAGACCACGGTCGGGTCGATCATGCCGGCCATCTCGGCCTGCACGAACCACGGTCCCATCGCGAACATCGGAAAGCCCTGGTCGTCGGCCTGCCACTGGTCGAGCGAGTCCATGCGCACGTCCAGTGCGTTGAGCATCGGCATGTCGAGCGCGGCGAGATCGGCGCCGCGCAGTTCCGGGCTGCTCATGATGCCGCGGAAGCTGATCAGCAGGTCGGGGAAGACCTGGCCGTCGCGCCGCATCATCGCCGCCATCGGCTGGTCGGTCGGGTGGTAGTAGCCGAAGGCGTAGACGCCCTTGGCCTCGAGGCCGCGGATCAGCGCATCGGCGCTGGCGGTGGTGTCGGCTGCCAGCTGCGAGCGGTGGATGCCGACGCCGATCACCGGCCGCGCGCCGGGAAGCGCGCGCCAGGCCAGCAGCTGCTCGAGGCTGGCAAACACCCGTTGCGGATAGTCCGGGTGGTAGTAGCCGGCTTCGGGATAGACGATCGGCGGTGCCGCCGCGCCGCCGAGCTTGAACAGCGTCTGCCGCATCCAGGCGTACATGCGGCGGTAGTTCTCGCGGCCGCCGTTGTCGTAGTAGGCGAACAGCGTGCGCGCCTGCTCCGGGCTCAGGCCGCGGACCAGCCCCGGGTCGCGCCACATCAGGCCGGGGAAGACCACGCCGCGGTGCTGCGCCAGCACGCCGCGGTAGCTGTTGATCACCGGCATCAGCGCGCCGAGATAGACGTAGTCCAGCAGCACCGCGTCGTAGCCCAGCATGCGCGCGCCCAGCTGCGCCGGATCCTGGCCGGCGGTGCTGACGCTATCCACCTGCAGGCCGGCGGCGCGGCCCAGTTCCAGCAGCATGCGCAGCTTGGCCGGCTCGCTGGCCGAGCCGGCGACGATCAGCACGCTGGGCGGGGCGGCCCAGGCGGACCACGGCAGGCACACACAGATCAGCAGCAACAGACGGCGCATGGATGACCTCGAACGCAAGGGAGCGCGGCGGTCCCGGGTTTATTCTTCGGGGACGTAGATGAACGATCCGTCCTTGAGGCGGTAGGCGACGCCGGCGCGGCTGCCCTCGCCCTGGCCGATGGCTTCGCTGGCGGTGTAGCGCTCGATCTTCTCGCCCTTCTTGATCAGCAGCTCCATCTGCGGCGTGTTCGGGTTCTTGATCACCGTGACCTCGTCGCTGCTGAACGGATTCAGCGGATTGCGCGCGATGATGATCAGCAGCGCTGCCACCAGCACCAGGAACACGTCGATCAGGTTGACCACCGACAGGATCGGGTTGAGCTCTTCGTCTTCGTCGAGGATGCGCAGGCTCATCAGGCGTTCACCGTCTGGGTTTCGGGGCGCGGCGCCACCCGATGCAGTCCGCCCTCGGCGGCCGGCACGGCGTCGGCGGCACGCTTGAGCAGCGGTTCGAGCGCGACGATCTCCTCGGCGTACCAGCGCTTGCGCACGCTGGCGATCCAGAAGGTGATGACCGAGGCAGCCAGGCCCAGGATCACCGCGGTGAACGCGGTACGCATGTGCTCGCCCATCGCATAGATGTTGTTCTCACTCAGCGCGATCAGTGCCGGTCCCATCGGAATCAGGGTGGCGACCAGGCCCAGCATCGGCGTGACGCGTGTCACCACGCGCACCGTCTCCAGGCGCTTGAGCGCGAAGACCTCGGCCTGGTGCAGGCGCAGCCCGGCCGTGGCCGCGAACAGGGCCGCCACCGGATAGCCACGCGCCGGCGCCGCGCCGCGGCCGCCCAGTGCGACGAACGCGTGCCAGCCCTGGCGCGCGGCGCGGCGGTGGACGGCCTGCACCGCAAAGCGCCCGGCCTCCACCAGCGCGTAGGCAAACAGCAGGTAGATCGCCAGCAGCGTCGGCCACAGCAGGATCTCAGCGATTTGATGGGCGAGTTCGGACATGACGGCCTCAGAATTGGTAGCGGTAGCTCACCAGCAGCGAGCGCGGGGCGCCGGGCGTGTAGGCCAGCTCGCGGGACTTGGTGACCCGGACGGCGTGGCGCTCGTCGAACAGGTTCTGCGCGTGCGCGGCGATCTGGTGGGCGCCGGTGGCGTAGGCGAGATCGAGGCTGGTGATCCAGTCGTAGCCTTCGAAGGTTTCGCTGTTGGCGTTGTCGACGTAATACCTGCCCAGGCAGTCGCTTTGCAGGCGCACGCTCACGCCCAGCGGGTGCCGGTAGCTGGTGAACACGCTGTACCGGTGGCGCGGGATCTGCGGCAGCTGGTTGCCGGCGCGGTCGGACTCGGTGCCGCTGATGACTTCGACGAAGTCCTCGTAGACGAAGTCGCTGTAGGTGTAGTTGGCGCCGGCCCACAGGCCGCGCGCCAGCTCGACGCTGCTGGCGACCTCGACGCCGAACTTGTCGGTGCGTCCGGCGTTCTGGAAGGTGCTGTCGGTGGTGTTCTCCTCGAGCACCTGGATGATCTCGTCCTCGACCTTCATCTGGAACACCGAGACATCGAAGGACCAGCGCGCAGCGCGGCCCTTGATGCCGGCTTCGACATTGCGTGCGGTGGCCGGCTTCAACGTCGGGTTGTCGCCCAGCTCGTTGGCGAAAGGCACCTGTTCGCCCTGGGCGATCACCGCAAACAGATTCAGCGTGTCGGTCAGCGCATAGTTGGCGCCCAGGCGCGCGTTCAGCGTCGCGAAGGATTCGTCGAGCCGCGCGGCGCCGGCGCCGGTCTCGTACTTGCCGCTGCTGAAGTTGTAGCGCGAGTACTCGTTGGACGTCTCGGTGATGCTGATGTGATCGAAGCGGACGCCGAGATCGATCAGCCAGCCGGCCGCCGGGCGCACGGTTTCCTGCGCAAAGACGCCGCGCACGGTGTTGGTGGCCTCGCTGATCTCGGCGAGCGCGCCCTTGCGGTTCGATCGGGTGGCGATGATCCGGCCGGCCTGCGGACCGGCGGCGACGGTCTGGACGTCGGCGTACTCGTAACTGCGGCCGTCGCCGTCGTCGCGCCGCAGCGTCAGCCCGGCGACGAGCTCGGACGCACCGAGCAGCACGTGGCGGTACGCCAGTTCCAGATCGGTGCCCAGCATCAGGTTGCGCGGCACCACGCTGATCTGGCCGGTGATCGGATGATCGTGTTGCCAGTAAGTGCCGTAGACCCGGGGCTTGAACACCAGCGCATCGCCCAGCGGCTTCTGGTAGCGGCTGTTGAAGTACCAGGTATCGGAATAGCGCCCGCTGTGATCGAAGGGCGTGTTGTTGCCGGTCTGCTTGCCGGTGCGCCGGTACTCGTCGTACTGCGCCTGGTTCATCGAACCGGGCAGATCGAGGTTGGCGTCGCTGTAGGACAGCTCGGATTCGATCACCGCGCCGTCGCTCAGCGTCAGGCCGTGCTTGAGCGCGATGTTGAGCGTGTCGAAGGCGTTCTGCGGGCGCCAGTCGTTGTCCTTCTCGCGGTACGACAGCGTCACCGCGACGGCCTGGCCGGTGCCGATATCGCGGCCGATCTGCGCGTGCAGGTTGCGCGCACCATAGTCGCCGATGCCGAGCTTGATCTGGTCACCGCCGTGATCGAACACCGAGCGGCTGATCAGATGGATCACGCCGCCGGTGGAGCCGGTGGCGTAGATGTTGCCGGGTCCCTTGACCACTTCGATGCGCGTGATGTCCTGCGTGTCGAGAAAGTCCAGGCGGGTGAAGCTGTCGGGATCGGTCACCGGCACGCCGTCGCGCAGCAGCATCAGCTCGCGCACACCGTAATTGGCCTTGAGGCCGGCGCCGCGGATGAAAATGCGCGCATCGTAGCCGCCGTTCATCGACTCGATCTGCACGCCGGGTGTGCCGCGCAGGGCGTCGGTCACGTTGAACATCGGCGCGTCCTCGATGCGGCGCTCGTCGATCACCGCGATCGATTCCGTGACTTCCCGGCTGTAACGCTCGCTGCGGGTGGCGGTGACAGTGATCGGGTCGAGCGGCGTCGCAGCGGCGGTGCCGGCGTCCTCGGCCAGCACCGGCGGCGCCGCCAGCGCCAGCGCGAGTGCACCGGCGCAGGACCTGAGGCGACAAATACCGGCGCGCTGCGGAAGTCCGGCGCGGAACCATGAGAGTGCGTTGTTCACGGGAGGGATCGGTCGAGCGTTCGTTGGAGAACCCGCAGGGCGGTCTACGAACGGAACCCCCCAGCGGCCATCTGCGTTGGCGCCAGGGTGTGCGCCCGACGCTGCGCTGCGCCGGCGGCCGCGTGCGGCTGCACCCGACGCGCCAGTGCCTAAAAGACGGCGGCGTATGCTGGCAGTGGGCGCGCAGGATCGGAATGCGACAAAGTGTCGCAGTCCCGGCGCGCAGCGGTCAGTGGCGGACCGGGCGTTTCGCCAGCCGGCGCTGCAGGCTGCGGCGGTGCATGCCCATCGCGCGTGCCGCGGCCGAGATGTTGCCGCCGTGCTCGGCGAGCACGCGTTGCAGGTGCTCCCACATCAGGCGCCGCGGCGACAGCGCGCTGTCCTCGGGCACCTCCGGATCGCGGCGTTGCGCCGCGCTCAGCGCTGCCAGCACGGCATCGGCATCGGCCGGTTTGGGCAGGTAGTCGAAGGCGCCTTTCTTGATCGCCGCGACCGCGGTGGCGATGCTGGCGTAGCCGGTCAGCATCAGAATGCGGATCTCCGGCACCGCCGCGCACAGCGGTTCGATCAGCGCCAGGCCGGAATCCTCGCCGAGCTTGAGATCGACGATGGCCGCGCGCGGCGGGCTGTCGGCGACGGCGGCCAGCGCCTGGGCCGCATTCTCGGCGACCGTGACCCGGTAGCCGCGGCGGCGCAGCGCGCGCGACAGCACCGCGGCAAACACCGCATCGTCCTCCACCAGCAGGATCGGGTCGATGCGCGGATTCATGCGCGCGCGTCGCGGGCTGCGTGCTCGTCGCGGCCTTCGCGCGCGGTCCGGC
>JBFHQK010000079.1:0-10436 GCA_041592255.1 Fontimonas sp. | reverse complement strand
CCAGCTTGGCTGCCAGCAACTGCCGGCGCACCTTGTCGATGATCGCGGTCGCCGAAGCGCGGCCCTTCTTCGCCGCGTCGATGCCACCGATCATGAACAGCGCCGCACAGCGCATCCCCGCCGGATACGTCGCGCTGACCTTGTAGGTGGCCGTCGGCGCGCTGCCGCGTGCACCGGTCACGCGCACGCGATGGTCGCCGTCCGGCGCAAGCCGCACCTGGGTGAAATCGACGACGACGTCCGGCAGCAAATAGGCGCGCGGATCGCCGATCTCGTAGAGCATCTGCTCGAGCACACTGTGCACCGACACTTGCCCGCCGGTGCCCTCCGGCTTGGTGACGACGAAGCTGCCATCCGCACCGGCCTCGACGATCGGAAAGCCCATGTCGGCATAGCCGTCTGCGACCTGCTCCCAGTCGGTGAAGTTTCCGCCGGTGCACTGCGCGCCGCATTCGATGATGTGCCCGGCGACGGCGCCGGCAGCGAGCCGGTCGTAGTCGTCGGCCTGCCAGCCGAAGGCATGGATCATCGGCCCGAGCACCACCGCCGAGTCGACGCAGCGCCCGGTGATCACGACCTCGGCACCGGCGTCGAGTGCGCGCGCGATCGGGAACGCGCCCAGATAGGCATTCATCGACACCAGGGTGGGCGGCAGCCGGGTGCCGGCGTCGAGCTCGACGCAGTCGGCGAATTCCTTCTTGCGCGGCAGCAGATCGTCGCCCAGCACCACCGCGACGCGCAGGCTGACGCCGGCCTTGGCGGCGACGGCCTCCAGCGCCTGCTTGCAGGCCAGCGGATTGACGCCGCCGGCGTTGGCGATCACCTTGATCCCGCGCGCCTTGAGCGCCGGCAGCAGCGGCGCCATCACATGCTCGACGAAGTCGTTGGCGTAGCCCTCGCCGGGATCCTTCATGCGCTTGGCCGCGAGGATCGACATCGTGATCTCGGCCAGGTAATCGAACACCAGGTAGTCCAGCGCACCGCGCTCGACCAGCTGCGCGGCCGCGGTATTGGTGTCACCCCAGAACGCCGAGGCGCAACCGATCCGGATCCTGTTCATCGGCACTCCATCAGTAACTTTTGTTACCGGAGCGCCGCTTCATGCCCTCCGGGGCGCACCAGAATGCAGTGTCCTGAGCGGCCGATCAACAACAACCACCCTTACCGGCCCACCAGCCCGTCGAGCGCACCCCAGAGCAGCACGGCCGAGGCCAGACCGGCGAGTACATCGTCGAGCATGATGCCGAAACCGCCGCGCACCGCACGGTCGAGCACGCGGATCGGCCAGGGCTTGAGAATGTCGAACAGCCGGAACAGCGCGAAGCTCGCCGCGATGCCGGCCAGCACCCCGATGACCGGCAACTGCGGGAATAGCAGCAGCGGTGCCGCCGCGATCAGGTAGCCGACGATCTCGTCGAACACGATGCCGCCGTAGTCGTGAACACCCAGCAGGCGCGCGCTCTCACCGCACAGCCACCAGCCGAGCGCGAACAGCGCGACGACCGCGGCGAGGTAGAGCTCCAGCGGCAGCAGCGACAGCGGCAGGAACAGCAGCACGCCGACCAGCGTGCCGGCCGTACCCGGCGCAACCGGCGACAGACCTGCGCCAAGGCCGAAAGCGAACAGGTGCACCGGGGTGGTGAGAATCAGCTGGCGCGGCGGCCGCGGCGTCATCGTGGCAGTGTTCATGGGAAATGTCGGTAGGCGGATCGGGCGGGATCGATAGTAGCGCCGGAAGCATCGACGAAGCGCAAGTCCGGACCGGCGGTGATCTGCCCGATCACGGTCAGTGGCACGTCGATCAGCCGGCGCGCGGCCTCGACTCGGTCTGGCGCAATGCACAGGCACAGTTCGTAGTCATCGCCGCCGCCGGCCTGACAGGCCAGCCGCGCTGCCAGATCCGGCAGCGCGCCGAGCAACTGCGGCGACGCCGGCAACGCCTGCGCCTGGATGCAGGCGCCCACCGCACTGGCGTCAAGGATGTGCCGCAGGTCGCCGGCCAGCCCGTCGGACAGATCGATGGCCGCGTGGGCAATGCCGCGCAATGCGCAGCCGGCCTGCACGCGGGGCTGCGGGCGGTCGAGCCGCTCGACCAGCGGCCCGCTGCGCGCCCCGCCCTGCCCGAGCTGCTGCAGCGCCAGCGCCGCATCGCCCAGCGTGCCGGTCACGCACACGCTGTCGCCGACGCGCGCGCCGGAGCGCCGCAGGGCGGCGCCGGCGGGCACCTCGCCGATGGCGGTCACCGTCAGGCTCAGCGCGCCGCGCGTGGTGTCGCCGCCCACCAGCGCGATGCCGAAGCGGTCCGCCAGCGTTTGCAGTCCCGCACAGAAGTCCGCCAGCCACGGCGCATCGGCCGCCGGCAGCGTCAGTGCGAGCGTGAACCAGCGCGGCTCCGCCCCCATCGCCGCCAGATCCGAAAGATTGACCGCGAGCGCCTTCCAGCCAATATCGAACGCGGCGGTGTCGTGCGGAAAGTGCCGCCCCGCGATCAGCGTGTCGGTGGTGACCACCAGCTCGCACCCGGGCTCCGGCGCGAGCACGGCGGCGTCGTCACCGATGCCCATCCGCACCCCGCGCCGCGCGCGGGTCAGGGTGGCGAAGTAGCGGCGGATGAGCGCAAATTCGTCCATGCCATTCGTCCGATCCAGTGACGATGCCGACGCGACGCCGCGGCCCGCGACGTCCTCAGGCTTCGGAGGGCCTGAGTTGACGCGCCAGCTTGTCGAGCACGCCGTTGACGAACTTGAAGCCGTCTTCGGCGCCGAAGGTCTTGGCCAGATTCACCGACTCATTGACGATGACCTTCCACGGCACTTCCAGCTTGTGGCGCAGCTCATAGGCGCCCAGCAGCAGGATCGCGTGCTCGACCGGATCGAGCTGATTGAGCGGACGATCCAGGTGCGGCACCAGATCCATCGTCAGCTCGGGCGCATGATCGACGACGCCGTTGAGCAGTTCCTCGAAGTACGCCGGGTCTGCGCGTCCCAGGCCTTCTTCCTGCTCGTGGAACTGGCGCAGCAGCGAGGCCGGGCTGTTCTCGTTGATCAGCCACTGGTACACCGCCTGCACGGTGAGGCGGCGGGCCAGGCCACGCCGGCTCTGGGGCTGACTCTCGCTCATGCGATGCTCCGGGCCAGACGGATCATTTCCAGCACCGCTGCGGCCGCCTCGTAGCCCTTGTTGTCGGCACCGGCGCCGGCGCGCGCCCAGGCCTGCTCGACGGTATTGACCGTGAGCACGCCAAAGCCGACCGGCTTGCGCGTCTTCAGCTGCACCCGCATCAGCCCGCGCGCGCACTCGCCGGCAACGTAGTCGAAGTGCGGGGTCTCGCCGCGGATCACGGCGCCCAGCGCGACCACGCCGTCGAAGCCGCCCTTCTTCAGCAGCTGCAGCGACGCCAGCGGCACCTCGTAGGCACCGGGCGCGCGAAACTCTTCGATGTTGGTCGCGGCGACGCCCCAGTCCCGCAGGCAGTCGCGCGCGCCCCGGATCAGCGCATCGACGATCTCGGTATTCCAGCGCGTGGCCAGCAGCGCGATCCGCGCGCCGGCGAACTCGTTCTTGGCCGGCGGCTGCGGCGCCGCGTATCCGGTCTTGGCGTCCGCGGGACGGGCCAGCTTGCGTACCACTTTCTTTTTCATTCAGTCACAGGGGACGTAGTCGACAACCTCCAGCCCGAAGCCGGAGATGCCTTGCATGCGCTTGGGCGCGGACAGCACGCGCATCTTGCGCACGCCAAGGTCGGACAGGATCTGCGCGCCGATACCGTACGTGCGCAGCACCTGTCGGGGATCATGCCCATGCTCGTCGAGCGAGGCCTTGTTGAGCGACACGATCTGCTGCAGCAGCTCGCGCGAGGCTTCCGGTTTGCGCAGCAGCACGACCACGCCGGCGCCCTCCTCGGCGACCCGCTGCAGCGCGCGCCGCAGCGGCCAGGCGAAATCCTCGTGGCGCACCCCCAGCACATCCTGCAGCGTGTTGCGGATATGCACGCGCACCAGGGTCGGCTGCTGCGGATCGATCGTGCCCCTGACCATCGCCAGGTGCACGGTGTTGTCGATGCTGTCCTGATAGGTCACCAGCCGAAACTCGCCAAACTCGGTGGTGACATGGGTCTCGGCGACGCGCTCGATGGTGTGCTCGTTGTCGAGGCGATAACGGATCAGATCCGCAATCGTGCCGAGCTTGAGGTCGTGCTCGCGCGCGAACTTCTCCAGATCCGGACGCCGCGCCATCGTGCCGTCCTCGTTGAGGATCTCGACGATGACGGCGGCCGGCGCCAGCCCCGCAAGCCGCGCCAGATCGCAGCCCGCCTCGGTGTGACCGGCACGCGTCAGCACGCCGCCGGGCTGCGCCATCAGCGGGAAGATATGTCCCGGCTGCACCAGATCCTCAGGACGCGCGTCCGGCTTGACCGCGACCCGCACCGTATGGGCACGGTCATGCGCCGAGATGCCGGTGGTCACGCCGCTCGCGGCCTCGATCGAGACGGTGAAGGCGGTCTTGTGGCTCTCTTCGTTGCTCGACACCATCTGCGGCAGGCGCAGCTGCCGGCAGCGGCCGGCGGTCAGCGTCAAACAGATCAGGCCGCGCCCGTAGCGCGCCATGAAGTTGATGTCCTCGGCGCGCACCAGCTCCGCGGCCATGACCAGATCGCCTTCGTTCTCGCGATCCTCGTCGTCCATCAGGATCACCATCTTGCCGGCCTTGATGTCGGCGATGATGTCCTCCGGCGAATCGAGCTGCGGCTGGCGCGCCTGATTGATGTTCAACAGCTTGCTCATGGTTGGTCTCGACTGGCGAGAAGACGCTCGAGATAGCGTGCGACCAGATCGACCTCGAGATTCACGCGGTCGTCGGCCCGCAGCGCGCCCAGCGTCGTATGACTCAGGGTGTGGGGGATGATGTTAACGCCAAAGTGCGCGCCGTCGACGTCATTGACCGTCAGGCTGACGCCGTCGATGCAGATCGAGCCCTTGCGTGCGATATAGCGCGCCAGCTCGGCCGGCGCCTCGAAGCGGAAGCGCCAGGAGCGCGCATCTTCGTGGCGCTCGAGCAGACGGCCGGCGCCATCGACATGGCCGGTGACCAGGTGCCCGCCCAGCGGCTTGCTCGCCGTCAGCGCCCGCTCGAGATTGACGCCCGCGCCGACGCTCCAGGCGCCCGCAGTGGTCAGGTTCAGCGTTTCCGCCGACAGGTCGGCGTCGAAAAAGTCGTCGCCGCAGTCGATCGCGGTCAGGCAGATGCCGTTGACGGCAATGCTGTCGCCCAGCTGCGTGCCGCTCAGGTAGCCAGGCGCCTCGAAGCGCATCCTGCGGTCGCCGCCGGCGCCGCTGATGCGGGCAATCCGGCCAACGGCCTCGATGATTCCGGTAAACATCACTCGTCTCGCAGTCGTGGTCTTGCCGTCAGTCGCAGATCGGCGCCGACGCGGCGGACATCGATCCAGTCCAAATCCAGCCGTTGATCCAGCCGCTCGACGCCGGGCAGCTGGGCAAAAGGCCGCGCATCATGCCCCAACAGGCTTGGCGCGAGATAGATCACCAGCTCGTCGACCAGGCCCTGCTGCAGCAGCGCACCCGCCAGCCGCGATCCGCATTCGGCGAGCACCGCGTTGATCTCGTGCTGCGCGAGCTGCGCGAGGACCGCGGCCAGATCGAGGGACCCATCGGTACCGGTCGCGGCGGTGATGCGCTGCACATCGGCCGGGATGGATGGCGCCGCATCGGCGCCCATGACCCAGAACCGGCGCGCGCCCGCGGCCCACACCTGCGCACCGCGCGGCCCGCGGCCCCGGGTGTCGAGCACGATGCGATCGGGCTGCCGCACCGCCTGCATTCCGCGCACCGACAGCATCGGGTCGTCGGCCAGCACCGTGCCCACGCCGGTCAGCACCGCGCCGGCCTCGGCACGCAGGCGGTGCACGTCGGCCCGCGCCGCCGCGCCGGTGATCCAGCGGCTCTCGCCGCTGGCCATCGCCGTGCGGCCATCGAGGCTGGCGGCGAGCTTGAGCGTCAGCCACGGACGGCCGCGCGCCATCCGCGAGATGAAACCCCGGTTGATGCGTCGCGCCTCCGCCTCGAGCAGCCCGAGCGCGACCTCGATCCCGGCGGCGCGCAGGCGCTCGACGCCCTGGCCGGCGACGCGCGGGTTCGGATCGCCGGTCGCGACCCAGACCTTGGCCACGCCGGCGGCCACCAGCGCATCGGTGCACGGCGGCGTGCGCCCGTGGTGGCAGCAAGGCTCGAGGCTGACGAACACCTCGGCGCCGCGTGCGCGTTCACCGGCCGCGCGCAGCGCATGCACCTCGGCGTGCGCCTCGCCGGCGCGCTCGTGCCAGCCCTCGCCGACTACTGCGCCGTCACGAACCATCACGCAGCCGACGCGCGGATTGGGATGCGTGCTCATCGCCCCGCGCTCGGCCAGACGCAGCGCGCGCGCCATGAAACCGGCGGCCTGCGCCGCGGTCAGTTCAGCTCTTGCCACGCGACTTCGGCGCCTCGGACTCGATCAGCGACATCTGCGAGCGCCGCTCTTCCGCCGTCGGCAGTGTCTGCAGGCGCTCGATCTCTTCGCGGAAGGCGTTGACGTCCTGGAAACTGCGGTAGATCGACGCAAAGCGCACGTAGGCGACATGGTCGAGATCGCGCAGTTCCTCCATCACCCACTCGCCGAGCTGCTGCGAATTGACCTCGCGTTCGGTCGTGCCGCGCAGCTTGCGCTTGATGTTCTCGATCGCGTGGTCGAGCTGCTCGGCGGTCACCGGACGCTTGTACAGCGCGCTCTCCATGCCGCGGCGCAGCTTGTCGTCGGAGAACGGCTCGGGATCACCGCTGCGCTTGACGATGCTGGGCATTGCCAGCTGCGCACGCTCGAAAGTCGTGAAACGCCCGCCGCAGCGTTCGCATTCGCGGCGCCGGCGCACCTGCGTGCCGTCCTCGGCCAGGCGCGAGTCGACCACGCGGGTATCCGGCGCCTTGCAGAACGGGCATTGCATCGCGCTACACGCTCGTGAGACGCGAGACGTGAGACGTGAGACGACTGCAAGTCGCGCTCAGTAGCTGGTCACGTCTCACGTCTCACCCCTCACGTCTCACATCAGGCCGCGCGCCGCGCGGCCTGATACACCGGGAACCGCGCGCACAGCTGCGCCGCCTCGCCGCGCACCCGCGCGATGACCGCCTCGACATCGCCGGATGCACTCAGCGCGTCAACGATATCGGCAATCCACTGCGCAACCTGCGCCATCTCGGCCTCGCGGAAGCCGCGCGTGGTCGAGGCCGGCGATCCCAGCCGCAGCCCCGAGGTCACGAACGGCGACTTCGGATCGTTGGGCACCGAGTTCTTGTTGACCGTGATATGCGCACGCCCCAGCGCCGCCTCCGCGTCCTTGCCGGTGACGTTCTTGGCGATCAGATCGAGCAGAAACAGGTGATTGTCGGTGCCGCCGGAGACCACTTTGTAGCCGCGATCGAGGAACACCTGGGCCATGGCGCGCGCGTTGGCGACGACCTGCTTCTGATAGCGCTTGAAGCTGGGGTCGAGCGCTTCCTTGAAGGCGACCGCCTTGGCGGCGATCACATGCATCAGCGGCCCGCCCTGGATGCCCGGAAACACCGCCGAGTTCAGCTTCTTGTTGAAGTCCTCGGGCTGGCCCTTCGACAGGATGATGCCGCCGCGCGGACCGCGCAGCGTCTTGTGCGTCGTCGAGGTGACCACATGCGCGTACGGCAGCGGGCTCGGATACTCGCCGGCCGCGACCAGGCCGGCGACGTGCGCCATGTCGACCCAGAACCAGGCGCCGACCTTGTCGGCGATCTCGCGCATGCGCTTCCAGTCCTTGATCCGCGAGTAGGCCGAGAAGCCGCCGATGATCATCTTCGGCCGGGTCTCGAGCGCGATGCGCTCCATCTCGTCGTAGTTGATCAGGCCGGTCGCGGTATCCAGACCGTACGGCACGATCTTGTACTGCTTGCCGGAGAAATTGGCCGGGTTGCCGTGGGTCAGGTGACCGCCCTGGGCCAGGTTCATGCCCATCACGGTGTCGCCGGGATTGACCAGCGCCAGAAAGATCGCCGCGTTGGCCTGCGCGCCGGAGTGCGGCTGCACGTTGGCATAGTCGCAGTCGAACACCTGCTTGATCCGCTCGATGGCGAGCGCCTCGGCCACGTCGACGTGCTCGCAGCCGCCGTAGTAGCGCTTGCCGGGATAGCCCTCGGCGTACTTGTTGGTCAGCGCAGAACCCTGCGCCTCCATCACGGCCGGGCTGGCGTAGTTCTCCGACGCGATCAGCTCGATATGCGCTTCCTGACGGGCGCGCTCGGCGTCGATGGCGGCGTTCAGCTCGGGGTCAAACTGGGCAAGGGTCGGGGCTTTGGTCCACATGGCAAAAACCGGGAATCGGGAATCGGGAATCGGGAACCGGATCCGCGGCACCGGGCGATCAAAACGCCCGCACCGCCTGCCGATTCCCGGCTGTTCAGTCCACCACTTCGAGCATCAAATCGAGCGCGGCACGCGCCGGCTGTGCGACCTCGGCCGGCACGCGGATCTGGTTGACGACCTTGCCGGCCACCAGGTTATCGAGCGACCAGGCCAGGTGCTGCGGGTCGGTGCGGAACATCGTCGAGCACATGCACACGGTCGGCGACATGAACTCGACGCTGACGCCGTGGGGCTTCATCTCGTCGGCCAGCCGGTTGACCAGATTGAGTTCGGTGCCGACCAGCCAGTGCTCGCCGGGCTGCGACGCACGCACGGTCCGCAGGATGTATTCGGTGCTGCCGACGAAGTCCGACTTGCGGCACACCTCGAAGGCATTCTCAGGATGGCTGATGACCTTGCCCTGCGGCTGGCGGGCGCGGAAGTGGTCGATGTGCGCCGGCTGGAACATCTGGTGCACCGAGCAGAAGCCCTTCCACAGGATCATCTTCGCGGCGCGGATCGCCTCCGGCGTCAGGCCGCCGAGCGGCTGGTTGAAATCCCAGACCACCATCTCGTCGAGCGGGATGCCCATGCCGTAGGCGGTGTTGCGGCCCAGGTGCTGGTCCGGGAAGAACAGCACCTTCTCGCGCCGGGCAAACGACCACTCCAGTACCGCGCGCGCGTTGCTCGACGTGCAGACGATGCCGCCGTGGCTGCCGCAGAAGGCTTTCAGGTCGGCCGCGGAATTGATGTAGGTGACCGGCGTGACCGACTGATCCGGGTCGAGCACTTGCGACAGCTCGGCCCAGCACTTGCGCACCTTGGCCAGATTGGCCATGTCGGCCATCGAGCAGCCGGCGGCCAGGTCCGGCAGGATCACCGCGCGCTCGCCGTTGGTGACGATATCGGCGACTTCGGCCATGAAGTGCACGCCGCAGAAGACGATGAACTCCGCGTGGGTCTTCGCCGCCATCTGCGACAGCTTCAGCGAATCGCCCGAATAGTCGGCGTGACGGAACACTTCGTTGCGCTGGTAGTGATGCCCGAGGATGCACAGGCGCTCACCCAGCAGCCGCTTGGCGGCGACGATGCGCGCATCGCACTCGTCGTCGCCCAGCAGGTTGAATTCTTCGAACTTGAGAACGGCTGCCATGATGGCGCCCCCGGCCTTCGCCCAGCTAGAAATAACCAGCTATTGTATCGCGAAGCCCGCCGACCCCACTACCGCTAGCGCGCGCTGCGTTACGGCGTCGCCGGACAGGCACCGGTGGCATCGCCCGGCTTGATCACGCACAGCGCGGTGTCCTTGACCAGATCCGGATCCGGATCGGCGCGGTTATAGGTCGCCTTGATCTTGACCTCGCCGGCCGACGGCAGCAGCGATGCGGCCAGTCCGCGCGTCAGCGTGGCATTGGAGATCGCGACGATCGAGGTCGCCTCATCGGCGAGCGTGCTGGCCGCCCAGGTGACATGGCGCGTGATCGGCTGCGTCAGGGTTTCATCACTGACAGCGGTCAGCGCATAGGTGCCGGTGGCGGTGAACTGCTGCCTGCCCAGCGCGGTGATCGTGCTGTTCTCGGGCGTGAGCGTGAAGTCCGTCAGCGTGCCCTCGACGCCGCTGAGCGTGATCGTGTTGCTTTCCACCAGCGGCGGATCGGTGTCGTCGGCGGCGTCGTTGCCGTCATCGCCGCCATACTTCGCCGTCAGCGTGACCGGTCCACCGGCCTTGAGCGCAGTGATCAGTTGCGGCACCAGCGCATTGGGCAGCATCGTCTCCGCATCCGAGCTGTCCACATCCACCTGGCTCGCCAGATCCTGCGTGCTGCCGTCGGCGAACACGCCGGTGATCTTCAGCGTCTCGGAGGTGCCGACGATCAGCCGGTCGTCGGCGTCGGTGGTGAATTCGCGCTCGAGTTGCAGGCTGGCGAGATCCTCGACCGTGACCTTGACTTTGAACGTGTCCGGCGTTCCCGCAAACGGCGCATCGTTTTCATCGCGGCACAGCGGCAGCT
>JBFHQK010000078.1:0-10471 GCA_041592255.1 Fontimonas sp. | reverse complement strand
CCCAGCAGCATCATGTTCGGGTTCGTCGTCAGGCCGCGGATGTAGCGGCCGAAGGTGTTCGTCGCTTCGCCCGGTAGCGTGACGATTTCCAGGCCACGATCGGCGCCGCCGATCGTGATGCGCGACACCCAGGTGCGCGCGGTCGGAGTCACTTGCGGCAGATCGACCAGACCGGCCGCAACCTGCGGGCCGATCCCGGGAATCTGCTCCGCCGGCAATTCAGTGAAATCGTAGTAACGATTGAACGACCCCAATGCTCCGGCGAGCACAAACAGCGGGTTCGTGACCGGCAGGTAGACCTCGACGCTGCGCGTGTCCAGCGTCGGCGCCAGCTCTTGCGGCGCGAAGGCCTCCGCTGCCTGGGCCATGCCTTCGCCACGGCAGCGCACCGAACCGTACTTGCCGTCTGCGCCCGCCGAGCACCCGGCACGGCTACCGTCGCCCGACGCGTCGGCAATCGGGCCGTTGTAGTAGAGGGCGACACCCCCGGGACCTGTGCTGCTGCTCTCGAGCCAGTCCAACGCCCCGAGGATGTAATCCGGATGCGGAACGCGTGGACGCTCGTTGACGCTGGTCGGATGCGCGTTGTACTGCAAGATGCTTCCGACCGGAGCACCGTCGTCGGCGGTCGCGGTCAGCAGCGTCAGCGTGCCGTCGGCGTCGTCGTTCGGATCAACGCGCGGGCGGCGGTAGTTGTTGAACGCCACCGTATCGCCCTGGCGCAACTGCAGGCGCACCGGCCGCCGCTGCCGCAGCGCCTCGCCCACCGCGTCGGCCGCTGCCGCGTAGAGCACGGTGTTGATCCAGTCCTGGGGCACGCCACCCCACAGGCCCTGCAGGTCGGGACCGGCATGGCTGTGCGTCTGGCCGAACAGCACATTCTCCGGCACGACGTCGACGCCGGCCGCGGCGGCAGCCGCGATCACCGCGGCCGTCATGTTCTTCTGGATTACGTTGCCGGCACCGACCGCGTCGAGCGCAACAAACAGAACCGTCTGCCCGCCCGGCTGCTGCATTGCCATCACGCGAACGTAAAGATCTTCGTTCCCGTGGCTGCCGCTGTACCGTGGCTGTTCCGCCGGCTGGGTCAAGGCGTCGCCGAAGGCGCCGATCGGGTCGGGGAAATTCTGCAGCGGATCGATACCGAAGCCGCCGAGGTTGAACTTCTGGACGTGCGTACCCAGGCCCAGAACGCGCGGTTCGGTCATGCCGCGGATGTGATCGTCAGTCGGCGCCACGCTGCGCTTGGCCGCGCCGACCTGGAGCAACTGCTTGTCCTCGTCGTCGATGATCGTGCCGATCCCCTCGGCGTCGACAACCTCGACGCTGGCGGCGCCGGAAGTGACGGTCAGCGTCAGGCGCAACGTCTCGTCGTTTTCATCAAACGCGTCGTCGATGACCGGCACTCGAATGCTGACGCTGTAGGCGTCCGCGTCCAGCGTCAGGCTGCCGGCCAGCGACGTGTAATCCCGTCCGGCCGTGGCACTGAGGTCGGCGGTGTCGTAACGCAGCGTGACCGGGCCGTCTGGCGCGCGGTCCAGCGCCACATGGAACTCGAGCACAGCCTCCGTGGCGTTCTCGACGACCTGGGCGTCAGTCAGCGACAGCCGGGCTTCGGGCTGATCGGCCAGCGCGATCGAGACCGTCGCCGGCGCGGACTGCGCCTTGCCGTCATCGACACGGAACGTGAATCCGTCGCCACCGGCGTAGTTCAATTCCGGCCGATAGATGAACGACCCGTTCGCCGCGAGGTCGAGACTGCCGTGTGCCGGCGGCGTGACGATGCTGTAGCGCAGTGCGTCCGGCACATCGTCGATATCCGCGCCGTTCAGTTGCCCCCGCAGCGGCGCATCTTCGTTACCGCTCAGCGCCTGGTCTGCGGCGGTCGGCGCATCGTTGACCGGATTGACGGTGATGCCGACCGTCGCGACATTGGATACCGCGCCTTCGACATCGGCGACGGTGTAAGTGAAGCTGGCGAATCCGTAGTAATTCGCATCCGGCAGGAATCCGACCGCGCCGGTCTGCGGATCGACAGTCGCAATACCATGAGCGGTCTCGAGCACCACCACCGATGCCGGGTCAAGGGCGCTGTCCGCATCGACGTCATTGGCCAGCACGTCGACGACGACATAGCTGTCCTCATCGACGATCGCGCCATCGTCCATTGCCTGCGGCGCATCGTTGACCGCAGCGACCGTGATGCGCACCGTTGCCGGTACCGAGGCGGTCTCGCCATCCGACGCGGTGAACGTGAACATATCGGTGCCGCTGAAGTTCGGCGCCGGCATGTAGCTGAAACGCCCGTCCGGCTGCACTTCCACCGTACCGTGACTTGGGCCCGCGACCAGCGCGTAGGTCAGCGTCGCGGAGTCGACGTCGCTGGCGGCCAGCTGGCCATCGAGCGCCGTGTCTTCATTAACGTTCAGGCTGAGGTTCTGCGCCACCGGGGCGTCGTTGACCGCGGCCACGGTGATCATGACGGTGGCGGTGTTGGAGTCCAGCGCGCCGTCGTTGGCCTTGTACGTGAAGCTGTCCGCGCCGTTGTAGTCGGCGGTGGGCGTGTAGCGGAAGCGGCCGTCGGTAGTGATGACAACCGTACCGTGACTTGGGCCCGCGACCAGCGCGTAGGTCAGCGTCGCGGAGTCGACGTCGCTGGCGGCCAGCTGGCCATCGAGCGCTGTGTCTTCATCAACGTTCAAGCTGAGGTTCTGCGCCACCGGGGCGTCGTTGACCGCGGCCACGGTGACGTCCACCCGCTGGCTGCCGGTGGCGCCACCATCGTCGGTGACCATGAGTTCGAACACCAGCACGGTGTCGGTCAGCACCGCAGGCGCGGTGAATTCGACGGACACGGCCTCGGACGTGCTCAGGTCGACTGTCGGGCCGGCGATCTGGCGCCAGGCGTAGGCCAGGATGCTGCCGTCCTCGTCGCTGCTGCTCGAACCGTCGAGCGTCACGCGCGAGCGCTCGGCAACGACAAACCCCGGGCTGGCGGTGACGCGGGCCACCGGCGCCGCATTGCCCGCACCGAGGTCATTGACCGTGATCACGACGCTGGCACTGCCCTGCGCGCCGTCGTTGTCGGTCACCGTGAGCGTGAAGGTCAGGCTGACGGTGGCGTTGACCTGGGGCGCGGTGAAATGCGCGCTGGCGGTACCCGCATCGGCCAGCGCGACCGCCGGGCCGGCGGTCTGTGTCCAGGCGTAGCCGACGATGGTGCCATCGCCGTCGCTGCTGGCGCTGCCGTCGAGCACCACCTGCGCGCCTTCGGCCACGCTGCGGTCACTGCCGGCCGCAGCGAGCGGCGCGCGGTTGCCCGGCGCGGGCGTATCGTTGTTCGAGCTGGAGCAGGCGGCAAGGACGAGCGCAAGGCTCAGCAACAGGGGTCGGCACAGCAGCGCGCGCAGCATCACGTCTATCTCTCCAGTCGCGCCGGCGCGTGACGACACGAGTGGGCCGCATGCCGCACGCCGATGTGGCGTGCGCCTGCGCTTGGTCTCCCCCGCAGCGTCATTCCGTGACGTGATGCCGGCATCCTGCCGCTGCGGCCTTGTGCCATCTGGCCGGTTTACTTATTTGATGCGTCGCATTCTAGGCGCGCACCCGGTGTGTCCCGATGGTAAATCGAACTGTCGGGCGATTCCGGACGCGCGCCGGCCCCGGCGGCCTGCGCGCTGATCCGCGGTTCAGCAGCCGATTGTGGCCCCCGGGTTGGGCCGGGTCTTGACGAATCCCGCCGTTTGATTGAGAAATCGCGCCATCGTGACCCGCCTGCCACCCTCCCCCCCGCCCAGCGGCTCGATCACCGCGCTCTATGCGCGCGGGCTGCTGGATTACCTGCGCGCGCGCGGCGTCGAGCCGCAGACGCTGTACCCGGCGCAGCGCGTCACCGAGCTGGAGCAGGCGCGCGGCCATACCGAGCTGCCGCTGGCGGAGTGGGTGGAGATGTTTGCCATCGCGGTACGCGCGCTCGGCGAACCGGATCTGCCGCTGCAGGCCGGCGCGGCGCTGCGGATGCGCCACCTCGGCGTGCTCGGGCACGTGCTGATGAACTGCGCGACGCTCGAGGACGTCGCCGCCCAGCTCGCGCGCTACATCCGCCTGCTCGGGCAGATCGGCCAGCCGGCGCTGAGCGTGCACGGGGCGCAGGCGCAGCTGCTGTGGATCTGGCCCCATGCGACGCCGCCGGTCGACGCCGTGGCGCAGTTCATGCTCGGCGCCCGCGCAATGTTCATGCGCTGGCTCAGCAACCGGCCCGATCTGCGCTACGACGCCTACTTCCACTTTCCGCGGCCGGCCGACGTGACGCACTACGCTCGCGTGTTCGGCGGCGCGCTGCACTTCTCGCAGCCGCAGACCTGCATGGTGTTCGACCGCGAATACCTGCGCCTGCCGGTGGTGTCGGCCGACGAGGATCTGCGCCAGCAGGTCGAGGCGCAGGCGCGCTCGGCACTGCGCGAGCTGTCGGGCGAGCCGGCGCTGCTGCGCGAACTCAAGACCGTGCTGGCGCGCAATCTTGCCAGCGGGCGCGTCTCGGTGGCCGACTCGGCCGGTGCGCTGGGCCTGTCGGCACGCACGCTGCAGCGGCACCTGAACGCGCACGCGCGGCCGTTCCAGTCGGTGCTGGACGAGGTGCGCCTGGCCCGCGCCCGGCAGCTGCTGCTGGAAGCCGGCGTGTCGCTGACCCAGATCGCGTTTCTGCTCGGCTACACTGAGCAAAGCACCTTCCATAACGCCTTCAAGCGCTGGACCGGCATGTCGCCCGGCGCCTACCGGCGCCGCCATGGTCACCCGCCGGACCCGCCGGCTTAGCGCCGCGGCGCCGCCGCGACGCCCGTCGGCGGCGATCTTGCGGCGCAAGATCGGCAGGCGGAAGGTGCGCGCCGCATGAAAATCATCCTCCTCGGGGCGGGGCAGGTGGGGTCCACGCTGGCTGAGAATCTGGCCAGCGAGCAGAACGACGTGACCGTCGTCGATGTCCGGATGAACGCCCTGGAGGACCTGCAGGAGCGTCTCGACATCCGCACCGTGCACGGCCACGCCGCGCACCCCAGCGTGCTGCGCCAGGCCGGTGCCGACGACGCCGACATGATCATCGCCGTCACCGACAGCGATGAGACCAACATGCTGGCCTGCCAGATCGCCAATACGCTGTTCAACACGCCGACCAAGATCGCGCGTGTGCGCGCCACCGACTACCTCAAGGAGGAAAAGCTGTTCGGCGCCGGCGCGCTGCCGGTCGACATGCGCATCTCGCCCGAACAGCTGGTCACCGACCTGATCCGGCGGCTGATCGAGTATCCGGGCGCGCTGCAGGTGGTGGAGTTCGCCGACGGCCGAGTGCGCCTGGTCGCGGTCAAGGCGTACTACGGCGGCCCGCTGGTGTCGCGGCAGCTCAAGGAACTGCCCGCGCACCTGCCCGGCATCGACGCCCGCGTGGCCGCGATCTACCGCCGCGGCCGGCCGATCATCCCCGAAGGCGACACGGTGATCGAGGCCGAGGACGAGGTGTTCTTCATCGCCGCCCGCGACCACATCCCGAAAATCATCGCCGAGCTGCGGCGCCTCGACAAACCGGTCAAGCGCGTGATGCTCGCCGGCGGCGGCAACATCGGCCTGCGCCTGGCGCGCGCGCTGGAAACCAGCAAGATCCAGGTCAAGATCATCGAGAAGTTCCGCGAGCGCGCGCAGTATCTGTCGGAGCAGCTCGAACACAGCATCGTGCTCGCCGGCGACGCCGCCAACGAATCGCTGTTGCGCGAGGAGAACATCGAGGACGTCGACGTCTTCTGCGCAATCACCAACGACGACGAGGCCAACATCCTGTCGGCGATGCTGGCCAAGCGCCTGGGTGCGCGCAAGGCCCTGTGCCTGATCAATCGCGTCTCCTACGTCGACCTGGTTGAAGGCGGCACGATCGACATCGCGATCTCGCCGCAGCAGTCGACGGTGTCGGCGCTGCTGGCGCGCGTTCGCCGCGGCGATGTGGTGCGCGTGCACAGCCTGCGCCGCGGCGCCGCCGAGGCCATCGAGGCGGTCGCGCATGGCGACCGTCACAATTCAAAGGTCGTCGGCCGCCGCCTCGAGGAGATCAAGCTGCCGCCGGGCACGACCATTGGCGCCATCGTGCGCGGCGACGAGGTGATCATCGCGCACCACGACACGCTGATCGAAGCCGAGGATCATGTGATCCTGTTCATCGTCGACAAGAAGCGGGTCAAGGATGTCGAAAAGCTGTTCCAGGTCGGACTGGCGTTTTTCTAGAACCGCCATGTACCGCGCTCCCCGGCCGCTGCCCGACGCCGCCCCCACCCGGCGCGCGCGCGGATGACGTACGCCGTGCTGCCGCAGCCGTTGCGTCTGGCCCACCGTTTCACCGCGGTGCAGCGGGTCACCGGCATCCTGCTGATGCTGTTCTCGACCACGATGCTGCCGCCGCTGCTGATCAGCGAACTGCGCGACGAGGACACCGCCTACGCCTTTTTCGAAGGCTTTGCGGCAACGCTGATCACCGGCGCGCTGGTGTTCTGGCCGGTGCGCCGGGTGAGCGCCGAACTCAAGATCCGCGACGGCTTTCTCGTCGTCGTGCTGTTCTGGGCGGTGCTGTCCACTTTCGGCGCGATTCCGCTCTACGCCGCGCACACCGGCTGGAACACGTTCGTCGACGCGATGTTCGAATCCGCCTCGGGCCTGACCACCACCGGCGCGACGGTGGCCACCGGCCTGGACACGATGCCCTGGTCGATCCTGTTCTACCGCGCGCAACTGCACTGGCTGGGCGGCATGGGCGTGATCGTGCTGGCGGTCGCGCTGCTGCCGATGCTGGGTATCGGCGGCATGCAGCTGTTCCGCGCCGAGACGCCGGGTCCGATGAAGGACGCCAAGCTGACGCCGCGCATCGCCAGCACCGCGCGCGCACTGTGGCTGATCTACGTCGCGCTCACCGCGGCCTGCGCACTGGTGTACTGGCTGCTCGGCATGTCGTTTTTCGACGCGCTGTGCCACGCCATGTCGACGATCTCGACCGGCGGCTTCGCCAATCACGATGCCAGCATGGGTCACTACCAGAGCCTGGCGATCGAAATCGCGGTGATGGTGTTCATGCTGATGGGCGCGATGAACTTCGCACTGCATTTCATGGCCTGGCGCAGCCGCTCGCCGCTGGCCTACCTACGCGATGTCGAGTTCCGTGCGTTCCTGAGTCTCGTCGCGGTGTTCGGGGTGCTGGTGTGCGTCCCCTTGTGGCTGTCCGGCACCTACGACTCGCTGGGCACCGCGATCCGCATGGGCATGTTCCAGCTGATCGCCTACGGCACCACGGCCGGCTTTGCCACCGCTGATCCCACGCCCTGGCCACACTACGTGCCGTTGCTGATCGTGATGTCCGGCTTTGTCGTCGGCTGCGCCGGCTCGACCGCCGGCGGCATCAAGGTCACGCGCCTGGTGCTGTTCGTGAAGCAGGCGCTGCGCGAGCTGCAGCGTTTGTTGCACCCCAACGCGACGATCGCACTCAAGCTCGGCGGCAAGTCGGTGCCCGACGACATCGTCTACGCCGTCGGCGGCTTCTTCTCGGTCTACGTCGGGCTGACCATCCTGCTGACCTTCGTCATGATCGGCACCGGCCTGGATCCGGTGACCGCATTCTCGGCGGTGGCCGGGGCGATCAACAACGAAGGCCCGGGCCTGGGTTCGGTGAACGCGACGATGGCCAGCGTCAGCGACGTCGGCAAATGGGTGCTGATCGTGACCATGATCATGGGCCGGCTCGAGATCTTCACCTTCCTGATCGTGTTCACGCCGGGCTTCTGGCGGAGATAGTGGCGCCCATGTCCGGCCGTCGTCGTCCCTGGCGACCGGTTTCAAAACCGGCATAAGCTTCGCCTCACGCCTCACGCCTCACGCCTCACGCCTCACGATCATGTCCGTCTTCACCAAAGTCAGCCACGCCGAACTCAAGCAGTTCCTGCAGCAGTACCCGGTCGGCGAGCTGATCGGCTTCCAGGGCATCGGCGAGGGGGTCGAGAACACCAACTACTTCGTCGATACCAGCGACGGACGCTGGGTGCTGACGCTGTTCGAACGGCTCAACTACGACGACCTGCCGTTCTTCCTCGGCCTGATGGAGCATCTGGCGGCGCACGGCTTTGCCAGCGCGATGCCATTGCACACCCGCGCCGGCAGCACGCTGACCACGCTCAACGGCAAGGCGGCCGCGCTGGTCCGTCGCCTGACCGGACAGAGCGTGCTGTTTCCCGATCTGGAACAGTGCCGCCAGGTCGGCCGCGTGCTGGGCGAGATGCACGTGATCGGCCAGTCCTACCCCGGCCGCTGCGCCAACTCGCGCGGCGCGGACTGGCGTGCGCAAACCGGGCAGCTGCTCGCGGCCAAGACCGGCGATGCATCGATCCGCGCGCTGATCGAGGACGAGCTGGCGGCGCAGGCGCAGCTCGATCTGAGCGCGCTGCCGCAGGGCGTGATCCACGCCGACCTGTTCCGTGACAACGTGCTGTTCGTCGAGCAGCGTCTGACCGGCGTGATCGACTTCTACTACGCCTGCGACGATGCGCTGGCCTACGACCTGGCGGTCACCCTCAACGACTGGTGCTTCGAAGCCGACGGCACGCTCAACCCGGCGCGCTGGCAGGCACTGACGCGCGCCTACCGCGCGCGGCGCGAGCTCAGCGACGCCGAGCGTGCGGCCTGGCCGCTGGTGCTGCGCGCCGCGGCGCTGCGCTTCTGGCTGTCGCGTCTGTACGACTGGACCTTCCCGCGCGAAGGCGACGTCGTGCACGTGAAAGACCCGGAGCAGTACCGGCGCATCCTCGTCCACCACCGCGAGCACGCCCCGCCGGCGTGGTGACGCCGCTACGGCGCGTCCTCGCCCTGAGAATCGAGCTGTTCGTCGAGCTGGCGGGTGCGCTGCGCTTGAGCGCTGAGCGCCGCGTCGACCCGATCGGCAACCGCGTCGCCGGCATAGCCCACCGCCTCGGTGTTGCGGATGCCGCGCGTCTCCGCCCGTCCGTCGGTGTCGCGCGCCGGCGGCGCCGGCGGCGGTTGGGCATCACAGGCCGCCAGCAGCAGCGCGCTCAACAGAACCAGACGCCGCGGGCTCATGCGCGGGCTCCCGGCGCCGGATCGGCGGCCAGCGCCGGCGGTGCGACGGGCGCCCGCGCGAACACCAGCGCCGCGTCGGCGATCGGCGCGTACTTGAGCAGCAGCAGGTCGCGCACGTAGTTCTGGTGCAGCCGCCACGGCGCGCGCGTGCCCTGCTTGGGGAAGCGGTCGATCGCGCGTTGCACGTAGCCGGAGGAAAAGTCGATCAGCGGCCGCTCGCCCAGACTCGGATCGGTGTTGCACGGCGTGCACTGGCGGTAGCCGTGGCGGTCCATGTAGTTGATCAGCCGGCACAGATAGGTGCTGGTGAGATCGCATTTGAGCGTCCACGAGGCGTTGGTGTAGCCGATCGCAAACCCGAGATTGGGCACGCCGCTGCACATCACGCCCTTGTAGTTCAGCGTCTTGGACAGGTCGACCGGCGCGCCGTCGACGACGATCCGGGCCCCGCCCAGCGCCTGCAGATCGAGCCCGGTGGCGGTGACGACCAGATCCGCCGGCAGTTCGGCGCCAGACTTCAGGCGCAGGCCGGTGGGGGTGAAGCGCTCGATGTGATCGGTGACGATCGATGCGCTGCCGTCGCGAATCGACGTGAACAGATCGGCGTCGGTGACGAAGCACAGGCGCTGGTCCCAGGGGTTGTAGGCCGGCTTGAAGTGGGTGTCGACCGGATAGTCCGGTCCCAGCGCCTTGCGCACGCCGGCGCGCAGCAGGCGCTTGATCAGCCCGGGCCAGCGCCGGCTGGCTTGGTAGAAGGCCATGCTCAGCAGCACGTTCTTCCAGCGCGCCAGCGCATACGCGACCTTGGCCGGCAGCAGCCGGCGCAGCACGTTGGCGATGCGGTCCTGTGCCGGCAGCGACATGACGTAGGTCGGCGAGCGTTGCAGCATGGTCACGTGCGCCGCGTGCTTGGCCAGTTCCGGCACCAGCGTCACCGCGGTCGCACCGCTGCCGATCACGACCACGCGCTTGCCGGCATAGTCGATGTCGTCACGCCACTGCTGCGGGTGGACGATGCGGCCGGTGAACGTCTCCGCCCCCGGCAATGCCGGCGTATAGCCGCTGTCGTAGCGGTAATAGCCGCTGCACATGTAGAGGAAGCTGCAGCTGATGCGCACGATCTCTTTGTCCGCGCCGCGTTCAGCTTCGACCGTCCAGCGCGCCTCGGCGCTCGACCAGCTCGCGCGCACGACGCGATGGCCGAAGCGGATGTACGGCACCACGCCGCGCTCGGCCGCCGTCTGACGTACGTAGCGCAGAATCGACGGGCCGTCGGCCAGCGCCCGGGCCTCCGGCCACGGGCGGAAGGCATACCCCAGCGTGAACATGTCCGAATCCGAGCGGATGCCGGGGT
>JBFHQK010000077.1:0-10538 GCA_041592255.1 Fontimonas sp. | reverse complement strand
GGTTCCAGCGGTAGCAGGGCAGCATCACCAGGCTGTCGAAGTGATGCATCGCTTCGGTGGCGATGGCGAAATCCGCGTGCCCCTCGGCGGCCATCTTGGCGATCTGCGGCGGTGAACCCTGATGCAGATGCAGGGTGACCTTCGGATAGCGCCTGCGGAAGGCCTGGATCACCGGCGGCAGCGCGTAACGCGCCTGCGTATGCGTGGTGGCGATGGCGAGATCGCCGCGGTCGGTGTCATGAAACTCCGCGGCGACGCGCTCGATGTTCTCGACTTCGCCGAGCAGCCGGCGCGCGTACTCCAGGATGCGCTGTCCAGCCGGCGTGATTTCAGCCAGGTGCTTGCCGCTGCGCACGAAGATATCCACGCCGAGCTCTTCTTCGAGCAGGCGGATCTGTTTGCTGACGCCGGGCTGCGACGTGAACAGCGCCTCGGCCGCCGCGGTGACGTTCAGCCCGCGCTGGGCTACCTCGTGGATGTAACGCAGCTGGCGAAGTTTCATGGGCCTCGACCCCCTGTAGCTCAGGGCGGGGTATATGCGATGACAGCATGGAAGTATAGGCTGTTATTCCATTCTCCAACCCCTCGCATCGCCGTTGAGATGAGCGGATCGAACTGGCCGTACTACCCCGTGTTCCTGCGCCTGCGCGACCAGCGCGTGCTGCTGGTTGGCGGCGGCGAGGTCGCTGCGCGCAAGCTGCGCCTGTTGTTGCGCGCCGATGCGCGGGTCTGTGTCGTTGCGCCGGAGCTCAATGAAGACGTCGCCGAGCTGTGCGCCAGTGGCGCGGCCAGCCATATCGGCGTCGCCTTCGAGCCGCGTCAGCTCGACGCGTGCCGGCTGGCCGTCGCGGCGACCGACGATGCGGCGCTCAATCGCGCGGTCGCTGCGGCCGCGGGGGCCGCCGGCGTGCCGGTCAACGTCGTCGACGATGCGGCGCTGAGCACGTTCGTGACGCCATCGATTGTCGACCGCTCGCCGCTGCTGATCGCCATCTCGACCGGCGGCGCGGCGCCGGTGCTGGCGCGGCGCCTGCGCGAGCGCCTGGAGGCGATGCTGCCGTCTGCGTACGGGCGCCTCGCGGCGTTCATGCACAAGCGTCGCGAAGCCATGCGGGGCGCGGCCGCGCATGGCGCGCGGCGCGCGATCTGGGAGCGCTTCCTCGACAGCCCGGCGGCCGAGCGGGTGCTGTCCGGCGACGAGTCCACGGCCAGCTCCGACCTGGAACGCCTTGCGCAGGAACAGCGGGGCCTCGGCGAGGTCTATCTGGTCGGTGCCGGCCCGGGCGACCCGGATCTGCTGACGTTCAAGGCGCTGCGGCTGATGCAGCAGTGCGATGTGGTGCTGCATGATCGGCTGGTGGCGCCCGAGATCCTCGAACTGGTGCGCCGTGACGCGCGCCGCATCTTCGTCGGCAAGGCGCGCAGTCAGCATGCGGTGCCGCAGGACGAGATCAACGCCGAGCTGGTGCGCCTGGCGCAGGCGGGACAGCGCGTCCTGCGGCTCAAGGGCGGCGACCCGTTCATCTTCGGCCGTGGCGGCGAGGAGATCGACACGCTGCGGGCGCACGGCATTCCGTTTCAGGTCGTGCCCGGCATCACCGCCGCCGGTGGCTGTGCCGCTTATGCCGGCATTCCGCTGACGCACCGCGACTGCGCGCAGGCCTGCATCTTCGTCACCGGACACGCGCGCCAGGACGGCACGCTCGATCTGCACTGGGACCAGCTGGCGCGGCGCGGGCAGACGGTCGTCGTCTATATGGGGCTCAACACGCTGCCGGCGCTGTGCGCGCAACTCGTTGCACACGGCCTGCCGGCCGACTGGCCGGCGGCGATGATTGAGGACGGCACGTCGGCGCGCCAGCGCGTCGTCGCCGGCACGCTCGGCGACCTGCCGCAGCGTGTGGCCGACGCCGCGCTGCATGGGCCGAGCCTGCTGATCGTGGGCGAGGTGGTGAAGCTGCGCCAGCGCCTGGACTGGTTCACCGGCGCCGCCGCGGCGCATCCGGCCTGAGGCGGAATCCCCGGCTCAGGCCTGGCGCGTCGCGCGGTCGTCGAGATCGCGGCTGCGCAGCCGCTTCTGGATCGCACGCTGGATGCCGGCAGTGTCCAGTCCGCATTGCGCCAGCAGCTCCTCGCGGCTGCCGTGCTCGATGAACTGGTCGGGCAGGCCGAGGTTGAGCACCGGCACCGTGTGGTGCTGCGCGACCAGCACTTCGTTGACGCCGGAGCCGGCGCCGCCCAGGCGGGCGTTGTCCTCGATGGTCACCAGCAGGTCGTTCTCGTTGGCGAGCTCGAGAATCAGTTCGGTGTCGAGCGGCTTGACGAAGCGCATGTCAGCCACCACGGCGTCGAGCATCTCCGCGGCCTCCAGCGCCGGCTGCACCATGGCGCCGAAGGCGAGAATCGCCACGCGCGGCCGCCGGCGGCCGTGCGCCTCGCGCACGATGCGGCCCTTGCCGACCGGCAGCGGCCGGGCGTCGGGCTCGCCGTGCACGCCGGTGCCGCTGCCGCGCGGGTAGCGCACGGCGCTGGGCTGCTGCAGCGCCAGGCCGGTGCTGAGCATGCGCCGGCATTCGTTTTCGTCCGACGGCGCCATCACCACCAGGTTGGGAATGCAGCGCAAAAACGACAAGTCGAAGGCGCCGTGATGCGTGGCGCCGTCGGCGCCGACCAGGCCGCCGCGGTCGATTGCGAACAGCACCGGCAGGTTCTGGATCGCGACGTCGTGCACGAGCTGGTCGTAGCCGCGCTGCAGGAAGGTCGAATAGATCGCGCAGACCGGCTTCATGCCTTCGCAGGCCAGCCCGGCGGCGAGCGTCACCGCGTGCTGCTCGGCGATGCCGACGTCGAAGTAGCGCTCGGGGAAGCGCTGCGCGAACTCGACCAGGCCGGAGCCTTCGCGCATCGCCGGCGTGATCGCCACCAGCGCCGGATCGGCGGCGGCCGCTTCGCACAGCCAGTCGCCGAAGATCTGCGTGTAGCTCGGCAGCGTGCCCGCCTTCTTGCCGGGAAATGCCCCGGTGACCGGATCGAACTGGGTGACGCCGTGGTAGCGGATCGGATCGGCTTCGGCCGGATCGAAACCCTTGCCCTTGACTGTGATGACGTGCAGCAGCTGCGGCCCGCGCGCGTCCTTGAGCCGATCGAGCGCGGCTGTCAGTGCCGGCAGGTCGTGGCCGTCGACCGGGCCGTGATAGTCGAAGCCGAAGGTTTCGAACAGCGCGCCGGGGTTGTCGAGGTGCGCTTCGTTGTGCTCGTCGGCGGGCCGCGCCAGGTGTGGGGCGGCCATGCCCAGCTTCTTCAGCAGGCGCGCCGAGTGGTTGCGCAGCGCGCCGACGTTTTCCGAAATCGACATGTCGTTGTCGTTGTAGACGACCAGCATGTCGAGCTTGAGATGGCCGGCGTGGTTCAGGGCCTCGAAGGCCATGCCGGCGGTCATGCCGCCATCCCCGATGATCGCCACCGAGCGGCGCTTCTCGCCCTTGAGGCGCGCCGCAGCAGCCATGCCGGCGGCGGCGGAAATCGAGGTTGACGAATGGCCGACGCCGAAGCTGTCGTAGTCGCTTTCGCCGCGGTGGCAGAAGGGCGCGAGGCCGCCGAAGCGGCGGATCGTTTCCAGCCGCGCGCGGCGCTCGGTCAGGATTTTGTGCGGATAGGCCTGATGGCCCACGTCCCAGACCAGGCGGTCATGCGGGGTGTTGAAGCAGCGGTGCAGGGCGATCGACAGCTCGACCGTGCCCAGATTGGCCGCAAAGTGACCGCCGATGCGGCCCAGCGTCTCGATCAGGTAACGGCGCATCTCCATGGCCAGCTGCGGCAGGTCGTCCGCGGGCAGCGTGCGCAGGTCGGCCGGCGTCTGCACGTGGCCTAGCAAAGCGTAACCAGGAATGTCGGTCATGGGCGTCGAGTGGGCAGGCAGCAGGTCAGCGCGGCTGAGGTGCGGCCTGGAAAACGGCTGGCAATTATCCGCCAACTGGTCTGCGCGCAAAAGCGCTGCGGACTCACCGCTGGCGCGCCTGCACCCACGCGGTGAGTGCCTGCAGGGGGGCGGCACGATCGCCGAATGCGGCCAGCGCCGCATCGGCCTGGCGGAACAGGTCATGGGCGCGGCTGCGCGCTGCGGGCAGCCCCAGGATGGCGGGATAGGTCGACTTGCCGTTGGCCGCATCCTTGCCCGCGGTCTTGCCCAGCGTCGCGGAATTGCCTTCGACGTCGAGGACATCGTCCTGGATCTGGAACGCCAGGCCGATGCACTTGCCATAGCGGTCCAGGGCCTCGCGCTGGTCGGGGGGCAGCTGCGGCGCGGCGGTGCAGCTCAGCAGCAGGCAGGCCCGGATCAGCGCGCCGGTCTTGTGGATGTGCAGCGCCTCGAGCTCGGCGAGGCTCAGATGGCGCTGCTGCGATTCGAGGTCGACCGCCTGGCCGCCGGCCATGCCGCGCGAGCCGGCGGCTTCGGCGAGGATCTCCACCATCCGCAGGCGCTGGGTCGCGCTCAGGCCGGACTCCTGGTCGGCGGCCAGAATCTGGAAGGCCAGCGACTGCAGGGCGTCGCCGACCAGGATCGCCGTGGCTTCGTCGAACGCCTTGTGCGTCGTCGGCCGGCCGCGGCGCCAGTCATCGTTGTCCATCGCCGGCAGGTCGTCGTGCACCAGCGAATAGACGTGAATCAGCTCGACCGCGCAGGCCGCGGCGTCGAGAACGCGCGGATCCAGCGCGAGCACGTCGCCGGCCAGGTAGACCAGCAGCGGGCGCAGGCGCTTGCCGCCGGCGTTGGCGTAGCGCATCGCCTCGTGCAGGCGCGCCGGATACTGCTGCGGCGACGGCATCCAGCGCGCAAACGCCGCTTCGAGGCGCTGGTTGCAGCGCTCCGCGCGCGCGTCCAGGTCCGCGATCACGAGGCCTCGCCGGGGCTGTCCCGGCTCTCGACGAGCGTGCGAACCCGCAGCTCTGCGGCATCCAGCGCCGCCCGGCATTGGCGTGCCAGTTCGACCCCGCGTTCGAAGCGCTGCAGGGCTTCCTCCAGGCGCTGCTCGCCGCGTTCGAGGCCCTGGACAATGCTCTCGAGTTCCTTGAGCGCATCTTCAAAACAGCTCACCGGGTCGCTGTCGAGGGCGGGCGGGTCCGGCCGGTTCGGCATGCAGGGCTCCGTGTGTGATAGCGTTTAAAAAAGCGCCCGAAGTGGTGCAATTACTGCAATCGCCGCTCCGCGCGGAGCGGCAGTGTAGCCCGGTTGCTCACCCCCCGCGCATCGGCTAGTGTCCGCCGGCTTTTGTCGTACAGGCGCCCCCATCCCGCAGACGGCCGGACCCGCCACGCCCGGCCGGCTCCACGATCAAGGGGCGGCCGGAACGACCGCCGGCGCGCGGCGCCGGCCACCTTTATCTGTGCTGAAAGCAGCTTTTCTCTTATCCGAACCATGGCCAACAGTCATCAATACAGCGCCGAGGCGATCGAGGTCCTGCAGGGGCTGGACCCGGTGCGCAAACGGCCGGGCATGTACACCGACACCAGCCGACCGAACCACCTCGCGCAGGAAGTCATCGACAACGCCGTCGACGAGGCGCTGGCCGGCCATTGCCGCACGCTCACCGTCACCGTCCATGACGATGGCTCGCTCGAGGTCGCCGATGACGGCCGCGGCATGCCGGTCGACGTCCATCCGCTGCACCAGGTCACCGGCGTTGAGCTGATCCTGACCAAGCTGCACTCCGGCGCGAAGTTTTCCAACAAGATGTATCAGTACTCCGGCGGCCTGCATGGCGTCGGTGTCTCGGTGGTCAACGCGCTGTCGAGCAAGCTCGAGGTGCGCGTCTTCCGCGGTGGCCAGGAGCACCTGATCGAGTTCCGCGACGGCGAGCGCAGCCAGCCGCTGAAGGTCGTCGGCCCGGTGGCGAAGAGCCGCAGCGGGACCACCGTGCGCTTCTGGCCCGACGGCAAGTACTTCGATTCGCCCAAGTTCGCGCTGCCGCGGCTCAAGCAGGTGTTGCGCGCCAAGGCGGTGCTGTGCCCGAACCTGAAAGTCACGCTGGATGACCGCATCAACGGCGAGCAGCTGGTCTGGCAGTACGAAAACGGCCTGCCGGATTACCTGCGCGATGCCCTCAACGGTGCCGAGGTGCTGCCGGCCGAACCCTTTGTCGGCAACTTCAAGGGCCAGCGCGAGGAGGCCGAGTGGGCGCTGGTGTGGCTCAATCAGGACGGCGGCCGGGCCGAGCCGGTGGCCGAGAGCTATGTCAACCTGATCCCGACCGCGCAGGGCGGCACGCATGTGAACGGCCTGCGCACCGGCTTGACCGAGGCGATCCGCGAGTTCTGCGAGTTCCGCAATCTGCTGCCGCGCGGGCTCAAGCTCACGCCCGATGACGCCTGGCAGGGCTGCGCGTACGTGCTCAGCGTGAAAATGCACGACCCGCAGTTCGCCGGACAGACCAAGGAGCGCCTGTCCTCGCGCGAAACCGCCGCTTTTGTCTCCGGCGTCGTCCACGACGCGTTCAGTCTGTGGCTGAACCAGCATCCGGAGCAGGGCGAGCAGATCGCGCAGCTGGTCATCGCCAATGCCAGCGCGCGACTCAAGCAGGCGCGCATGGTGGTGCGCAAGAAGGTGACCAGCGGCCCGGCGCTGCCTGGCAAGCTCGCCGACTGCGTGTCTTCGGATCCGGCGCAGACTGAACTGTTCCTGGTCGAGGGGGACTCGGCTGGTGGATCGGCCAAGCAGGCCAGAGATCGCGAATTCCAGGCGGTGATGCCGCTGCGCGGCAAGATTCTCAATACCTGGGAAGTGGACTCCAACGAGGCGCTCGGTTCGCAGGAGATCCATGACATCTCCGTGGCGATCGGCGTCGATCCGGGCAGCGCGGAAATCGGCGCGCTGCGCTACGGCAAGATCTGCGTGCTCGCCGACGCCGATTCCGACGGTCTGCACATTGCGACCCTGCTGTGCGCGCTGTTCCTCAAGCACTACCGTCCTCTGGTCGAGGCCGGACACGTCTATATCGCGATGCCGCCGCTGTTTCGCGTCGATGCCGGCAAGCAGGTGTTCTACGCGCTTGACGCCGCCGAGCGCGACGGCGTGCTCGACCGCCTCGCCGCCGAGGGCAACAAGGCCAAGGTGAGCGTGACCCGCTTCAAGGGCCTGGGCGAGATGAATCCGCTGCAGCTGCGTGAAACGACGATGGCGCCGGACACGCGCCGGCTGGTGCAGCTGAGTCTCGACGACATCCCCGCCGATCCGGTGATGGACATGCTGCTGGCGAAGAAGCGTGCCAGTGACCGCAAGGACTGGCTCGAGCGTGAAGGCAACCGCGCCGAGGTCTAAGAGCCGATGGAATCCATGAGCAACGAAATCAGCGACACCGAACGCCTGCCGCTGCGCGTTTTCGCAGAGAAGGCCTATCTGGATTACTCGATGTACGTGGTGCTCGATCGCGCACTGCCCCACATCGCCGACGGACTCAAGCCGGTACAACGGCGCATCATCTACGCGATGTCCGAGCTCGGGCTGTCGGCCGGGCAGAAGCACAAGAAGTCTGCGCGCACCGTCGGCGACGTGATCGGCAAGTTCCATCCGCACGGCGACTCGGCCTGTTACGAGGCCATGGTCACGATGGCGCAGCCGTTCAACTATCGCTATCCGCTGATCGACGGGCAGGGCAACTGGGGTTCGCCGGACGATCCCAAGTCCTTCGCCGCGATGCGCTATACCGAATCGCGGCTGACGCCCTACGCGGCGACTCTGCTCGCCGAACTCGAACAGGGCACGGTCGACTGGGTGCCCAACTTCGACGGCACGCTCGATGAGCCGCGGCTGCTGCCGTCGCGTCTGCCCAACATCCTGGTCAACGGCACCACCGGCATCGCCGTGGGCATGGCCACCGACATCCCGCCGCACAACCTGCGCGAGCTGGTGGCGGCCTGTCTGCACCTGCTCAAGCATCCCAACGCGCAGCTCGAGACGCTGTGCGAATTCGTGCCGGCACCCGACTTCCCGACCGCCTGCGAGATCGTCAGCGAGCCGGCCGACCTGCTCAAGCTGTACCAGACCGGCAACGGCCAGGTGCGCGCGCGCGCGCGCTGGGAGCGGGACGACGACGGCAACCTCATCGTCACCCATCTGCCGCACCAGGTGTCGCCGGCGAAGGTACTGGAGCAGATCGCCGAGCAGATGCGGGCAAAGAAGCTGCCGCTGGTGGAGGACCTGCGCGACGAGTCGGATCACGAGAATCCGACGCGCCTGGTCATCGTGCCGCGCTCGAACCGGGTCGACAGCGAGCAGCTGATGGCGCACCTGTTCGCGACCACCGATCTGGAGCGCAGCTACCGCGTCAACCTCAACATGATCGGGCTCGACGGCCGGCCCAAGGTCAAGAATCTCAAGGACATCCTCAGCGAGTGGCTCGAATACCGCTTCGCCACGGTGACGCGGCGGCTCAACCACCGCCTGACCCAGGTCAACGAGCGTCTGCATCTGCTCGAAGGCCTGCTGATCGCCTATCTAAACATCGATGAGGTGATCCGGATCATCCGCTTCGAGGACGATCCGAAGGCCAAGCTGATGAGCAGCTTCGCGCTCACCGCGGTCCAGGCCGACTACATCCTCGATCTGAAGCTGCGCCACCTGCAGAAGATCGAGGAGATGAAGATCAAGGGCGAGCAGGAAGCGCTGGCGGCGGAGCGTGCGCGCCTCGAAGATCTGCTCGGCGATGACGACAAGCTCAAGAAGCTGATCGGTGACGAGCTCAAGGAGGATGCCAAGAAGTACGGCGACGAGCGTCGCTGCCCGATCAATGCCCGCCCCCCGGCCACGGCGCTCGAAGCGACGGAGATTCTGCCCGCCGAGCCGGTCACGGTGGTGCTGTCGAAGGCCGGCTGGATCCGCGCCGGCAAGGGCCACGACCTCGATCCGGTCGCGCTGAGCTACAAGGCCGGCGACGAGTATCTGTGCCACGTGCAAGGCAAGACCAGCCAGCTGCTGGTGCTCCTCGACCACAAGGGCCGCTGTTACACCCTCAACCCGCGCGAGCTGCCGTCGGCGCGGTCGCAGGGTGAGCCGGTGACCACGCGTCTGGACCTGCAGGATGGCGGTCGCATCGTCGGCATGATGATGGGCGATGCGGCGGACCGCTATGTCCTGGGCGGCGACGAGGGCTACGGCTTCATCGCCAGGCTCGGCGACCTGGAGTCCAACAAGCGTGCCGGCAAGGCGGTGGTCAACCTGGGCGAGCGTGCTGCGGTGTTGCCGCCGACGCGCGTGCAGGATCCGGCGCAGGACCGCTACGCGCTGGCCACCGCGGAGGGGCGCCTGCTGCTGTTTCCGCTGGCCGAGCTGCCGGAGCTGGCCAAGGGCAAGGGCAACAAGCTGGTCGTGCTCAAGGGCGAGGACCGCATTCTGGCGGCCACGGTGGTGCCCGCGGCAGCCAGTCTGGAACTCCAGTGCGGCAAGCGCACCCTGACGCTCAAGCCGTCCGACCTCGAGCAGTATGCGGCCGCGCGTGCCAGCCGCGGCAGCCACCTGCCGCGGGGCTTCCAGCGCGTGGATGTCATGGCCGCCACCGCCGGTTCCACGGCATGAGCCGCGAAACCGGGACTTGAAAATGCGGTCCAAGCCCGCAGTTTGACCCTGCGGCCTTTTCCGTCCACACCCCTGAACATGAAACGCATCGGACTTTTCCTGCTGACCAATATCGCCGTCCTGGTGGTGCTATCGGTTGTCGCCAGCATGCTTGGCGCGGACCGCTATCTCACCGCGCAGGGGCTCAATCTTGAGGCGCTGCTGCTGTTCAGTGCGATTTTCGGCATGGGCGGCTCGTTCATTTCGCTGGCGATGTCGAAGTGGATGGCCAAGCGTGCCACCGGCGCGCAGGTGATCACCCAGCCGCGCTCGTCGTCGGAGATGTGGCTGCTGCAGACGGTGGAGCGTCAGGCGCGCGCGGCCGGCATCGGCATGCCCGAAGTGGCCATCTACGACGCGCCGGAGCCCAATGCATTTGCCACCGGCATGAACAAGAACAGTGCCCTGGTCGCGGTATCGACCGGGCTGCTGCGCGGCATGAGCCAGGACGAGGTCGAGGCGGTGCTCGGGCACGAGATCAGCCACGTCGCCAACGGCGACATGGTCACGCTGGCGCTGGTGCAGGGGGTGCTGAACACCTTCGTCATGTTCCTGTCGCGCGTGGTCGGCTACGTGATCGACCGCGCCGTGTTCAAGACCGAGCGCGGTGTCGGTCCGGGCTACTACATCAGCGTGATCGTGCTGCAGATCGTGTTCGGCATCCTCGCCTCGGCAGTGGTCGCCTGGTTCTCGCGTTATCGCGAGTTCCGCGCCGACGCCGGCGGGGCGCATTTGGCCGGACGGCGCAAGATGATTGGCGCGCTGCAGCGTCTGCAGGCGGCGCAGGGCGAGTCGGTGCTGCCGGAACAGATGAAGGCCTTCGGCATCCGCGGCGGACATTTCTCGCGGCTGTTCGCCACGCATCCGCCGCTGGAGCAGCGCATCGCCGCACTGCAGGCGGCAGCCTGAGCCCGGTGGCGACACCGGCACG
>JBFHQK010000076.1:0-10664 GCA_041592255.1 Fontimonas sp. | reverse complement strand
GCGCGCCGGCAGTGCCGCAGGCACACCGGCGCGCGCGGTCCGGCTTCTGCCGGACCGAGCGCAGCGCCAAGGATCCGCCGTCGCGCCACGGACGGCCTCCAGCGCCGCCGCACTGCGGCAAGTGGCAGGAGAGTTTGACGAGCGTGTGCCGGCAACGAAGCCGGACCACGCCAACCGAGGCAGGTTAGACATATGTCCGCACTCCGATCATTCCTCGACCGCGCCGAGCCCCTCTTCAAGAAGGGCGGACGCTTCGAGAAGCTCTATCCGCTGTATGAAGCGGTCGACACGATTGCCTATTCGCCGGGCGACGTGACCCGCGTTGCGCCGCACGTGCGCGACGGCATCGACCTCAAGCGCGTGATGATCTACGTCTGGCTGGCGACCTTCCCGGCGATCGCCGTCGGCTGCTGGAACGTCGGCTACCAGGCCAACACGGCGCTGGCCGCGCTCGGCCAGACCCAGGTCGACGGCTGGCGCGGCGCGCTGCTGGCGCTGTTCGGCACCGGCATCGACCCCAACAGCCTGTGGGACTGCTTCTGGCACGGTTTCTGGTACTGGCTGCCGGTCTACGCAGTGACTTTCGTCGTCGGCGGTTTCTGGGAAGTGCTGTTCGCCACCGTCCGCCGCCACGAGATCAACGAGGGCTTCTTTGTCACCTCGATCCTGTTCTCGCTGATCCTGCCGCCGACCGTGCCGCTGTGGCAGGTCGCGCTGGGCATCTCGTTTGGCACCGTGATCGGCAAGGAGATCTTCGGCGGTACCGGCAAGAACTTCCTCAATCCGGCGCTGGTCGGCCGCGCCTTCCTCTACTTCGCCTATCCGGCGCAGCACTCCGGCGATGCGGTCTGGACCGCGGTCGATGGCTTTACCTCGGCGACGACGCTGGGCATCGCCAAGCTCGGCGGTCTGGATGCGGTGCGCGAGAGCGGGCTGACCTGGATGCAGACGTTCATCGGTATCGAGCAGGGCTCGATCGGTGAGGTCTCGGCACTCGCCATCATCATCGGCGGTGCGTTCCTGATGCTGACCGGGGTGGCCAACTACCGCATCGTCTTCGGCATGCTCGCCGGCATGATCGTGACCACGCTGCTGTTCAACGCGATCGGCTCGGAAAAGAATCCGATGTTCGCGTTCCCGTGGTACTGGCATCTGACCGTCGGCGGTTTCATGTTCGGCACGATGTTCATGGCCACCGACCCGGTGTCGGCGGCGCACACCGATGCCGGACGCTGGGCGTTCGGCGCGTTCTGCGGTTTCATGACGGTGCTGGTGCGCGTGGTCAATCCGGCGTTCCCGGAGTCGGTGATGCTGGCGATCCTGCTCGGCAACATCGTCGCGCCGCTGATCGACTACACCGTCATCCGCGCCAACGTCGCGCGCCGCAGCCGCCGTCTGGCGGCCGCCTGAGCCGCAAGGAGTAGAGTTCTCATGGCCGCAAAAGACACCAAGGCCTACGCACTGTGGGTGGCCTTCGTCCTCTGTCTGGTCTGCTCGGTGCTGGTCACCGCCGCGGCGATCGCGCTGCGGCCGCTGCAGCAGGCGTCGAGGATCGACGACAAGCGCAAGAACATCCTGCGCGTGGTCAACATGTATGAGCCCGGCATCAACATCGACGAGGCGTTCAAGAAGATCACGCCCAAAATCGTCGAACTGGATACCGGCGCGCTGGTCGCGGACATCGACCCGGCCGGCTACGACCAGTACGCCGCGGCCAAGGATCCGGCGCAGGGCGGCCGCGCGATCGCCGGCGACGACGATCTCGCCAAGATCAAGTACCGGCCGAAGTACGCCACGGTCTATTTCCTCTACAACGAAGACGGCACGCCGCGCACCGTGATCCTGCCGATCAGCGGCTACGGCCTGTGGTCGACGCTGTATGGCTTCCTCGCGGTCGAAGCCGACGGCAACACCGTGGTCGGCATCAACTTCTATCAGCACGCCGAAACCCCCGGTCTGGGCGGCGAGGTCGACAACCCGGTGTGGAAGCAGCAGTGGGGCGGCAAGCAGATCTATGACGCGCAGGGCGAAGTCCTGCTGCGCCTGGTCAAGGGCGGCGTCGATCCGGACAGCCCGGCGGCAGCCCATCAGGTCGATGCGCTCGCCGGTGCGACGCTGACCTCCAACGGGGTCAGCAACCTGGTTCAGTACTGGCTGTCTGACGCCGGTTTCAAGCCGTTTCTGCAGCGGATCGCCGAGCAACACGCCGCGGCGGCCCCCGGGGCCTGAGGTGCACCATGTCTGAAGTCAACGCAAGAAAGATCGTTCTCGAACCGGTTGCCGACAACAATCCGATCATCCTGCAGGTGCTCGGCATCTGCTCGGCCCTGGCCGTCACCGGGCGGCTGGAAACCGCGCTGATCATGTGCGTCGGCCTGACCTCGGTCACCGCGTTTGCGAACCTGTTCTACAGCCTGGTGCGCAACTATGTGCCGGGCAGCATTCGCATCATCGCGCAGATGACCATCGCGGCGACCCTGGTGATCCTGGTCGACCAGACCCTCAAGGCGGTGGCCTACGAGCAGTCCAAGCCGCTGTCGGTGTTCATCGGCCTGATCCTGACCAACTGCATCGTCATGGGCCGGCTCGAAGCCTACGCGCAGTCCAATCCGCCGTGGCCGTCGTTTCTCGACGGTCTGGGCAATGGGCTGGGCTACTCGGCGATCCTGATCGTGCTGGCGGTGATCCGCGAGCTGTTCGGTTCGGGCAAGCTGCTGGGCGTCGAGATCCTGCCGCTGGCCACCGACGGCGGCTGGTACGTGCCCAACGGCCTGCTGCTGCTGCCGCCCTCGGCGTTCTTCCTCATCGGCCTGATCATCTGGGCGGTGCGCACCTGGAAGCCGCAGCAGGTCGAGAAACCGGCGTTCCGCATCCAGGCCGGCCAGATCCACGGCGCCGAAGCGCACTAAGGAGTCCGCGATGGAACACTACATCAACCTCGCGATCCGCTCGCTGTTCGTCGAGAACCTCGCGCTGGCGTTCTTCCTCGGCATGTGCACCTTCCTCGCGATCTCGAAGAAGATCGAGACCGCGATGGGCCTGGGCATCGCCGTGATCGCGGTGCAGTCGCTGACGATGCCGCTCAACAACCTGCTCTGGCAGTACGTGCTCAAGCCCGGCGCGCTGGGCTGGGCCGGGCTGCCGGACACCGATCTGAGCTTCCTCGGTCTGATCCTGTACATCGGCGTCATCGCCGCGAGCGTGCAGATCCTTGAGATGACGCTCGACAAGTACGTGCCGGCGCTCTACAACGCGCTCGGCATCTTCCTGCCGCTGATCACCGTCAACTGCGCGATTCTCGGCGGCACGCTGTTCATGGTCGAGCGCGACTACACGCTCGCCGAGGCCAGCGTCTACGGCGTGTCGTCGGGCGCGAGCTGGGCGCTGGCGATCGTGCTGCTCGCCGGCGTGCGCGAGAAGCTCAAGTATTCGGACGTGCCGGCCGGTCTGCAGGGGCTGGGCATCACCTTCATCTCCGCGGGCCTGCTGGCCTTCGGCTTCATGGCCTTCTCGGGCATCCAACTCTAAGGAGCGAGGTCGCGATGTTTCTCGAAATCGGCCTGGGCGTCGCAGTCTTCGTCGGCGTCATCCTGGCGCTGGTCGTGGTCATCCAGTTCGCCAAGGACAAGCTGGTCCCCGCCGGCAACGTCAAAATCCTGATCAATCACGAACGCGAGATCGAGGTTCCGGTCGGCGGCAAGCTGCTGCAGACGCTGGCCGGCTGCGGGCTTTACGTGCCATCGGCCTGCGGCGGTGGCGGCTCGTGCGCGCAGTGCCGGGTCAAGGTGTTCGAGGGCGGCGGCAACATCCTGCCGACCGAGCTCAACCACATCACCAAGCGCGAAGCCAAGGAGTGCGACCGCCTGTCGTGCCAGGTCGCGGTCAAGCAGAACATGAAGATCGAGATTCCGGAGGAAGTCTTCGGAGTCAAGAAGTGGGAGTGCACGGTGCGCTCCAACAACAACGTCGCGACCTTCATCAAGGAGCTGGTGCTCGAACTGCCCGCCGGCGAGCGGGTGAATTTCCGCGCCGGCGGCTACATCCAGATCGAGTGCCCGCCGCACGAAGTCGACTACAAGAACTTCGACGTCGACGACCGCTTCCGCGGCGACTGGGACAAGTTCAACCTCTGGCAGTACAAGTCGGTGGTCAACGAGCCGGTCGAGCGCGCCTACTCGATGGCGAACTACCCCGAAGAGCTGGGCATCATCATGCTCAACGTGCGCATCGCCAGCCCGCCGCCGAAGCTGCCGAACGTGCCCGCCGGCAAGATGTCGAGCTACATCTTCAATCTCAAGCCGGGCGACAAGGTCACGATCTCGGGGCCGTTCGGCGAGTTCTTCGCGCGCGACACCGACAAGGAGATGGTGTTCATCGGCGGCGGCGCCGGCATGGCACCGATGCGCAGCCACATCTTCGACCAGCTGACGCGCCTCAAGACCCAGCGCAAGATCTCGTTCTGGTACGGCGCGCGCTCGAAGCGCGAGATGTTCTACGTCGAGGACTTCGACCGGCTGCAGGCGGAGAATCCGAACTTCACCTGGCATGTGGCCCTGTCCGAGCCGTTGCCCGAGGACAACTGGACCGGCTACACCGGCTTCATCCACAACGTGTTGTTCGAGAACTTCCTCAAGAACCACAAGGCGCCCGAGGACTGCGAGTACTACATGTGCGGTCCGCCGGTGATGAACGCCGCAGTGATCAAGATGCTGCTCGACCTCGGCGTCGAGCGTAAGGACATCATGCTCGACGACTTCGGCGGGTGAGCCGGCGCGTGCGAGAAAAGTGCCAGTGGCACTTTTCTGCGCCGGCGAACGCCCGGCCATGGAGGGCCGGGCCGGGATCTCCCGAGGTCACAACCCTTCCGCCAGGGACGGCCGTCGAGGTGCCAGGGGCGCGACAAGAGTGCCAGTGGCACTTTTCTGCGCCGGCGAACGCCCGGCCACGGAAGGCCGGGCCGGGTCTTTTCGAGGAGGCTGGTGGTTGGGCCCTGGATCGCGGACTCAGGCGGTTCACTTCACACGCCATGCGCTGCCGGCGCGACCGCGCGGCGCCTCCTTGCACCACCTGCTGACTCGCGCGACACTCCTGCCATGACCACGTTCCTCGCTGTCTTCGTCCTCTTCAGCCTCGCCCTGCTGGGGCTGGGCATCGGCTGGCTGGTGCGCGGGCGCGAACTCAAGGGGACCTGCGCGAGCCAAGCCGCGTTCACCGGCGGCACCTGCGAGGTCTGTGGCAAGACCGAGGCCTGCGGCGGCGAGCCGCCGGCGCCGGGCGCTCGCTGATCCGCCGGGGGGCTTTCCGATGCTGCATTCCATCACGGTCAAGGACTACATGGCGGACAGCCTGCTCACGTTCACGCCCGAAATGGACGTGATGGCGGCAATCCACCAGCTCAGCGAGAAGGGTTACTCGGGTGCGCCGGTGCTCGACAACCTCGGCAACATCGTCGGCATCCTCTCCGAGCACGACTGCCTCAAGGTCGCCATCCATGCCAGCTACCACGGCGTCATGGGCGGGCGGGTCGCTGACTTCATGTCGAAGAACCCGGTGACGGTCGAGGCCGAGCTGAGCATCCTCGAAGTCGCCAAGATGTTTCTCGACAAGCCTTACCGTCGCTACCCGGTGCTTGAGGACAACCGGCTCGTCGGATTGATCTCGCGCACCGACGTGCTGCGTGCGATCGACGCGATCAACGACAGCTCCAACGCCTGAGGCGCATTCCGCGCGCGGCCGACGGCACGCGACGGTGTAGCATCGGCGCCCGTGAGCCGCCGCAACCGAATCCCCGAAGACCCCGACGCTGAGACCGCCGCGCCGGATTGGCGCGCGCTGCGCGCGCTGGGGCCGTTCCTGCACGAGTTCCCGCTGCGCATCGCCGTGGCGATGGCCTGCCTCGTCGCGGCCAAGCTGGCGACGGTGACGCTGCCGCTGGTGCTCAAGCACGCGGTCGACGCCCTCGACGTGCGCGGCGGCACGGTCGTGATCGTGCCGCTGGGGCTGCTGCTGGGCTACGGCGCGCTGCGCCTGGCCAATGTGTTGTTTGGCGAGCTGCGCGACCTGATCTTCGGCCGCGTCACCGAGCGGGCGATGCGGCGCGCGGCGCTGGCGGTGTTCCGCCACCTGCACGCGCTCGACCTCGATTTTCACCTCTCGCGCCGCACCGGCGGCCTGTCGCGCGACATCGAGCGCGGCGTGGCGGGCATCAGTTTCCTGCTGCGCTTCACGCTGTTCAACATCCTGCCGACGCTGCTGGAGATCGCGCTGGTCGCAGCCATCCTGCTGTTCAACTACGGCGCGGACTTTGCACTCATCACCGCGCTGGCGGTGGTCGTCTACATCGTGTTCTCGGTGCTCGCGACCGAGTGGCGCACCCGCTTCGTGCGCGAGACCAACCGGCTGGACTCGCGGGCCCACACCCGCGCCATCGACAGCCTGCTCAACTACGAGACCGTCAAACTGTTCGGCAACGAGCGCTTCGAGGCCCAGGAGTACGACCGCTCCCTCGCGCAATGGGAACAGGCCCAGCGGCAGAGCCGGCTGTCCCTGGCCACGCTCAACTCGGGGCAGGCGCTGATCACCGCCGCGAGCCTGACCGCGCTGATGGTGCTCGCCGGGCGCGGCGTCGCCGCCGGCAGCATGACGCTGGGCGATTTCGTCGCCATCAATGCCTACCTGATCCAGCTGTTCCTGCCGCTGAACTTCCTCGGTTTCGTCTATCGCGAAATCCGCCGCGCGCTGGTGGATATCCAGCGCATGTTCGCGTTGCTGCAGATCCGGCCCAAGGTGGTCGACGGCCCGGCGACGCTGGCCCTGCACGGTCGTCCGCCGGAGATCGTGATCGACGAAGTCGGTTTCGGCTATGGATCCCAGCGCGAGATCCTGCACGGCGTCAGCCTGCGCATCCCGGCCGGGCACAAGGTCGCCGTGGTGGGCGCCAGCGGCGCCGGCAAGTCGACGCTGGCGCGCCTGCTGTTCCGCTTCTACGACCCGGATGCCGGCCGCATCACCATCGCCGGACAGGATCTGCGCAGCCTGAGCCAGGAGAGCCTGCGCGCGCAGATCGGTGTCGTGCCGCAGGACACCGTGCTGTTCAACGACTCGCTGGAATACAACATCGCCTACGGGCGGCCGGGCGCCACGCGCGCGCAGATCGAGCGCGCCGCCCGGGTGGCGCATCTCGACGCCTTCATCGCACGCCTGCCCGACGGCTACGACACGCGCGTGGGCGAGCGCGGCCTGAAGCTGTCCGGCGGCGAGAAGCAGCGGGTCGCCATCGCCCGCGCCGTGCTCAAGGACCCGCCGGTGATGATCTTCGACGAGGCCACCTCGTCGCTGGACTCGACCTCGGAAAAGGCCATCCTCGATGCCCTGCGCGAAGTCGCCGAACACCGCAGCACGCTGGTGATCGCGCACCGCCTGTCGACGATCGTCGACGCCGACGAGATCATCGTCCTCGAGCAGGGGCGCATTGCCGAACGCGGCACGCACGCAGCGCTGGTCGCCGCCGGCGGCGAATACGCCCGCATGTGGCGGATGCAGCAGCGCGAGCATGCACCGTCGCCACTGCGCGTCTGAAGCGTTCCGCGCCGCCCTTCCCGCCGCTGCCGATTTCGCATACCGTAACCACGCATCGACGCGGAAGGGGGACCGGCGCACGGCCGGCAGCGGAATCATGATCACGCTTGACCGTTTGAAGCGCCTCGCCCACCTGGGCCCGAGAGAAGCGCTGTATCAGCAGATTGTCACGCCCGAACTCGACGCGCTGTTCGCGCGCATTCCCAAGCCGGTCGGCAGCTTCGGCTACGACGCCTGGGGCTACAACGAGGACACGGCGAAATTCGCGCTGGGCCTGGTCAAGTGGCTCTACGAGCACTATTTCCGCGTGACCGCGCACGGCCTGGAACACGTTCCGGCGCAGGGACGCGCGCTGGTCGTCGCCAACCACTCCGGGCAGCTGCCGATGGACGGGGTGCTGATCGGCTACGCGCTGGCGACCAATACGCACGGCCCGCGCGCGGCGCGCGCGATGATCGAGCGCTTCTTCCCGACCGTGCCCTGGCTCGGCAACTGGCTCAATGCAATCGGCGCGGTGATCGGCGATCCGCTGAACTGCGGCAAGATGCTGGAGCAGGATGAAGTCATCATCGTCTTTCCCGAAGGCGTGCGTGGCTCCGGCAAGCTCTACCGCCAGCGCTACCAGCTGCAGCGCTTCGGCAACGGCTTCATGCATCTGTCGCAGCAGCACCACACGCCGATCGTGCCGGTCGGCGTCGTCGGCTGCGAGGAGACCATGCCCTCGGTGGCCAACCTCGCGCCGCTGGCCAAGCTGCTGGGGCTGCCGTATCTGCCGCTGAGCCCGCTGCTGCCGCTGCCGGCCCGCGTGCACCTCAATTTCGGCGCGCCGATGTATTTCGAAGGCAAGGCCGAAAGCGAGGACGAGGTCACGGTGCGCGTCGAGCAGGTCAAGGAGCGCATCCGCGAGCTGATCGACCGCGGTCTCAAGGAACGCAAGAGCATCTACTGACATGCCCCGCTCCACCCCGCACAAGAAAACCGTGCTCGTCACCGGCGCTGCCGGATCACTGGCCAAGCGCGTGATCGCGCGCCTGCATGGCAGCTACAACGTGGTGGCGGTGGATTTCCGCCGCAAGGTCGACACCGATGCCGGCATTCCCTCGTACAAGGTCGATACCTACAAGCGCGGCTTCGAGGACGTGTTCCGCCAGCACAAGATCGACGCGGTGATCCACATCGGGCGCATGTTCGCGCACGAGTCCGACCGCCAGCGCCGCTACAACGCCAATGTGCTGGGCACCAAAAAGCTGCTCGAGCTGTGCCGCAAGTACGCGGTCAAAGAGGTCATCATCCACTCGACCTATTTCGTCTACGGCGCCTCGGCCTACAACCCGGCGCTGCTCGACGAGGATGCGCCGCTCAAGGCCAGCGAGGTCACGCAGGATCTGGTCGACTCCGTCGAGCTGGAGAGCCTGGCGCAGATCTACCTGTGGAAATACCCCGAGCTGCACATCACGATCCTGCGCCCCTGCAACATCCTCGGCCCGGGTGTGAAGAACAGCATGTCGCTGCTGCTGGCGCGGCCGCTGGCACCGGTGCTGATGGGGTTCTCGCCGCTGATGCAGTTCCTGCATGTCGACGACATGGCCGACGCGATGGTGCGCGCGTTCGAGCGCAACCAGCCCGGCATCTACAACGTCGCCCCCGACGACTGGGTGGCCTACCAGGTGGCCGTGCAGCAGTGCGGCTGCCGCCGGCTGCCGGTGCCCAGCGTGCCGCCGGTGCTGCCGAAGATGGTCAGCAATGCCCTGAACTGGAACGCTTTCTTTCCGCCCTACCTGATCAACTACTTCAAGTACCCGGTGGTGATCGACGGCCGGCTGTTCCGCGACACCTTCGGCTGGAAGCCCAGACGCAACCTCAACGACATCTTCAGCTACTACCGCAAGGCCAAATTGCTCGCCGCCTGAGCGGTGCGGCGCGCCGGCGATAGTCCGCCCCCATCGCCCGGCGCGGAATAATTCATTTCCGCGCCGGCCGGGCTGCGCCTAGACTGGCACCCCCGACGAAGGAGCTGAACATGGCCAAAGCCAAGCGCAAATCTGCCGCCAAGCCGCCGAAGATCGATATCGGTATCGCCAAGGACGACCGCAAGAGCATCGCGGACGGCCTCAGCCGCCTGCTCGCCGACGAGTACACGCTGTACCTCAAGACGCACAATTTCCACTGGAATGTCACCGGGCCGATGTTCAACACGCTGCACCTGATGTTCGAGCAGCACTACATCGAGTCCGCCGCGGCGGTCGACCTCATCGCCGAGCGCATCCGCGCGCTGGACTTCCCGGCGCCGGGCACCTATCGCCAGTACGCCGCGCTGTCGTCCATCGAGGAAACCGAGGGCGTGCCGGACTGGCGCGAGATGGTCAAGCAGCTGGTCAAGGGGCACGAGGCCTGCGTGCGCACCGCCCGCGACGTCTTCCCGCTGGTCGAGGCCTCGTCCGACCAGCCCAGCGCCGATCTGCTGACGCAGCGCATGCAGGTCCACGAGAAGACCGCGTGGATGCTGCGCAGCCTGCTGGAGTGAACCGGCGCGGTACCGGCACCGCATTCTGACACGCGCGGCGCGCGCTGCGCCGCCTGCTTTTTCAAGGTCCTCATGTGAGCGTCACCACCGAACCCCTGCTGGCGGTCCGCCAGCTCAAAGTCCAGCATCGCGTGCGGCCGGCACACCCGTTCGCGCAGCCGCGCCTGTTGCGCGCCGTCGACGGCATCAATTTCAACCTGCGCGCCGGCGAGACCCTGGCGCTGGTGGGCGAGTCCGGCTCGGGCAAGTCGACGCTGGCGCGCGCGCTGCTGGGCGTGCAGCCGGTGGCCTCGGGTTCGATCCGTTTCCGCGGCCAGGAACTGACCGGGCTGGACCGCGCGGCCTGGCGTCCGCTGCGCCGCCACCTGCAGATGGTGTTCCAGGATCCGCAGGGCAGCCTGGATCCGCGCATGAAGGTCGGGCGCATTGTCGCCGAGCCGCTGGAATTCCTCTGTCCGGAGCTCGACGCCGCGCAGCGCAGCCGGCGCGTCGCGGCGATGCTCGAGCGTGTCGGTCTGCCCGCCGAGGTGCTCGAGCGCTATCCGCGCCAGCTCTCCGGCGG
>JBFHQK010000075.1:0-10666 GCA_041592255.1 Fontimonas sp. | reverse complement strand
GCCACGAGCGTCTGCACATGCCCACGGTCGGTCCGAGCCTGTAGCGGCGCGCACCGGGAGAACACGCATGCGCTTCAAGAACCGCGAAGAAGCCGGAAGACTGCTCGGCGGGGTGTTGCGCGGCCATGTCCGCCAGCCGGCCATCGTCTACGCGCTGCCGCGTGGCGGCGTGCCGGTGGCGGTCGCCGTGGCCAGGGCCCTCGACCTGCCGCTCGATCTGGTGATTCCGCGCAAGCTCGGCCATCCCTGGCAGCCCGAGTACGCCATCGGTGCGGTGACCGAGACCGGCGAGCCGGTCTGCAACGAGGACGAACGCCGCCGGGTCGACCCCGAGTGGTTCGAGGCCAAGGTCGCCGCAGAGCGGCGCGAGGCCCGGCGCCGGCGCCTGCTCTATTGCGCCGGCCGCGCGCGCACGTCGGCCCGCGGCCAGTGCGCGATTTTGGTCGACGACGGCGTCGCCACCGGACTGACGCTCGAGGCGGCGATCCGCGAGATCCGCGCCGACGGCCCGTCGCGCGTGATCGCCGCGGTCGGCGTCGCGCCGGCGGATACCGCCGAGCGCTTTCGCGCGCTGGTCGACGACTTCGTCGCGGTGCAGGCACCCGAGGCGTTCCAGGGCGCCGTGGGCGCGTACTTCGAGGATTTCCACCAGCTGACGGACGACGATGTGCTGGCACTGATGTCCAGCATGCGCCCCGCCGGCACGGAGGCCACATGAGCGACGCCACCCGCGCGCAGGCCGTGACCCTTGCGCTGTCCGATGTCAGCCTGGCGGGCGACCTGAGCGTGCCGCCGCAGCCCAAGGGCCTGATCGTGTTCGTCCATGGCAGCGGCAGCAGCCGCCGCAGCCAGCGCAACCGCTCTGTCGCCGCGTCGCTGACCGAACGCGGCTTCGCGACCCTGCTGTTCGACCTGCTGACCGAAAACGAAGACCGGATCATCGAACGGCGCTTCGATATCGCGCTGCTGACGTCGCGCCTGCTCGCCGTCACCGCCTGGGTGCAGCGCCAGACGGCGCTGGCGGCGCTGCCGCTGGGCTACTTCGGCGCCAGCACCGGCGCTGCCGCGGCACTGCGTGCCGCCGCCGAGCCGGGCGCGCGCGTCGCCGCGGTGGTGTCGCGCGGTGGCCGGCCGGATCTTGCACTCGACGATCTGCCGCAGGTGCGGGCGCCGACGCTGCTCATCGTCGGCGGGGCCGACGAGGAGGTGATCCGCCTCAACCAGCAGGCATATGCCGCGCTGAGCGCGCGCAAGGAGCTGGCGATTGTCGCCGGGGCGACGCACCTGTTCGAAGAGCCGGGAACCCTCGAAGAGGTCGCCACACTCGCCGGGGAATGGTTCGACAGTCATTGCGTCACCGCCGGCGTGCCCATTGCGAGACCGTGAGCTTGAGCAACGCCGACATCGCGGCGGTCTTCAACGAGATCGCCGAGCTCCTCGAGCTGCAGGGCGCCAATGCCTACCGCATTCGCGCTTACCGTAACGCCGCGCGCATCGTATCGGCCTCGACCGTGGAGCTGGGCGAGCGGGTCGCCTCCGGTGAAGCCCTGCCAAAAATGCGGGGCATCGGCGCCGATCTGTCCGCCAAGCTCAGCGAAATCGCTACCACCGGCAGCTGCGAATTGCATGAGCGCCTGCGCAGTGAGGTGCCGCCGGCGCTGATCGCACTGCTGCGGATTTCGGGCCTCGGGCCCAAGCGCGTGACGCGCCTGCACCACGACCTGGGCGTCGAGTCCCCGCAGCAGCTGCTCGAGGCGGCACGCGCCGGTCGGGTTCGCGGCCTCCAGGGCTTCGGTGCGAAAAGCGAGCGCCAGCTGATCGACCATCTGCAGCAGCAGCTGACGCCCGAGGCGCGGCGGCCGCTGGCGCTGGCGACCGCGTCGGCCGACGCGCTCACCGCCGAACTCAGGGACTGCGCCGGCGTGCGCGCAGTGACGGTCTGCGGCAGCTTCCGGCGCCGGTGCGAGACCGTCGGCGACCTCGATCTGCTGGTGGTCGGCGGCGAGCCGCAGGCGGTGATGCGCAGCTTCGTCCATCATCCGGCCGTACGCGACATCGTCGCGCAGGGCACGACCCGCGCCACCGTGGTGTTGCGCTCCGGCCTGCAGGTCGACCTGCGCGCCGTCGAGCCCGAGGCCGAAGGCGCCGCGCTGGTCTATTTCACCGGCTCCAAGGCTCATAACCTCGCGCTGCGACGGCTGGCCCAGCGCCAGGGACTCAAGATCAACGAATACGGCGTCTACCGCGGCAACAAGCGCATCGCCGGCGATACCGAGGCCTCCGTCTATCAGGCCGTCGGACTGCCGCTGATTCCACCGGAGCTGCGCGAGGACCGCGGCGAACTCGCGGCCGCTGCGGCCGGACAACTGCCGCCGCTGATCGAGCGCGCCGACCTGCGCGGCTGCCTGCACGCGCACAGCCGCGCCTCCGATGGCGCCGCCGACATGGTCGCCCTGGCGCGTGCGGCACAGCGCGCCGGCCTCGAGTACCTCGCAATCACCGATCACACGCACCACGCCGACGGCGCCGCTGGCTTCGATCAGGAGCGTCTGCTGCGCCAGATCGACGAGATCGACGCCATCAATCCCCGTCTCAAGGGGTTCACGCTGCTCAAGTCCACCGAAGTCGAGATCCTCGAGGACGGCACGCTCGACCTCCCCGACCGCGTGCTGGCGCGCCTGGATCTGGTCGTCGGCGCGATGCACACCGGGCTCGACCTGTCGCGGCGCAAACAGACCCTGCGCCTGCAGCGCGCGATGGGACAGCGTTACTTTCACGTCCTCGCCCATCCCACCTGCCGCCTGCTCGGGGAACGCGGGCCGATCGACGTCGATCTCGGCGCGCTGTTTCGCAGCGCCGCCGGCCACGGCTGCTGGCTCGAACTGAACTGCCAGCCGCGGCGCATGGATCTGAGCGATACCCAGTGCCGCGAGGCCCGCGACCATGGCGTGCTGATCAGCATTGCCTGCGACGCCCGCACCCCGGGCGACTTCCAGCACCTGGACTACGGCGTCGGCCAGGCGCGCCGCGCCTGGCTGCGCCGCGAGGATGTGGTCAACACCCGTTCGCTGGCTGAGCTGCGCACGCTGCTGGCGCAGCACAGCAGCTGACCCGCGCACGCCGGGCTCAGGCCGGCGCCGGTGTTCCCTTGAGCACGTAGCGGGTCTCGAACGAGCTCAGCAGGTCCAGCCAATCCTCGAGCAGGCGGGTCAGCAGGAAGCGCTCGCGCACCGTCTGCTGCGCGGCCGCGCCGATGCGCCGCCGCAGCGCCGGATCCCGGAGCAGCTGGACGATGCGCGCCGCCGCCGCGTCGACGCTGTCGACCAGAAACCCGTTGCGACCGTCCTCAATCTGGCAGCGGATGCCACCGACGTTGCCGGCCACCACCGGCGTCCCCTTCCACATCGCTTCGGCCACCGTGAGTCCGAATCCCTCGCGCAGCGATTTCTGCACCACCACGGCGGCACGCCGCTGCAGCGCATTGACCAGCGCACTGTCCTGCACCGACAGGATGCGGACACGCTCGTCGGCGCAGCGGCACAGCGACTCGAACACGTCCTGCCCCTCGGGATCGTCGGTGGCGATGTTGCCGACCAGCACCAGCGTCGACGGCACCTGCGCGCGCACGATGCGGAACGCGTCGATCACGCCCTGCGGGTCCTTCCAGCGATCGAAGCGGGACACCTGCACGATCAGCGGCAGATCGTCGGGGATCTGGTAATGACGCAGACGGTCATCGATCTCGGCGTCGCTCAAGACCCGGTTGACGCTGGAGAACGGATTGATCGCCGGCGCGATGAAACGCTGCGGCACCGACAGCTTCTGCGCGTATTCCGGCAGCGACAGGACGGCGGCGTCGTAGCGCTCGATGAAGCCGGCGAGGTACCGCCACAGATCCGGATCCGGGCGGCTCAAGTCGACATGGCAGCGCCAGATCCACGGGCCGCCGCGGCGGCAGAAACGGATCAGCGGCAGCGGCTGCGGGTCGTGCACGATGACAAACTCATGGTCCAGGTGCAGCCGCGCGGCGTTTTCGAACGCGATCTCTTCGTAGATGCGCATCTTCAGATCGCTGAGGTTGATCCGCTCGCCCTGCAGCGCGTTGTGCATCTTCTTCGTCACACTGAAGAAGTCCGGTGCGCCCTCGATCACGCGCCACTCGGTGCGCAGCCCGCAGGCGTTCATCAACAGACTCAGCGACGACAGGATCTGCGCGACGCCGCCGCCGTAGTAGGTGGAATTGATGTGGGCCACGTGACAGTCGCGCAGCCGTCGGGCCTTGTCGAGAATGCGCTCCGCCGCGGCATCGCCGATCAGCGGCGCGTAGTCGGCCACGGTGGTCAGGCGAAAGCCCGGCGCCGCATCGCGCTGCGCAACAGTGTCGTCCATCGCTCCCAGGCTCCGGGTCCAGGCCCGTCGTTGAGGCTGCAACGCGCGCGCGCCGCCGGCACTGATGCACGTCAAGCGGCGCGCGCTGCGTGACCATTGATCCAGATCAGTGCCGGTTGCGGAGATCCGTCCGCAGTATCGGTCCGGTTATCGGACCGTCCGCGCGGCGCCGGTGTCACGGGCGGCGACGGTCGATCGTATCGCTGTCACGCCTCGGAGATCGTTATGGCCCGTGCCACTCCCCCCAGCAAGACCGCCGGCGCCACCCCGCTGCGCTCGGGTACGCCAAGCCCCACCCCGGCGATCGCCCCCGCCAGGACCGCCAAGCAGAGCACCGCACCGACGCGACTCACCGGCGAACTGCGCCAGCAGATGATCGCCGAGGCCGCCTATTACCGCGCCCTCCAGCGCGGCTTTGACGGCGGCGATCCCAACGAGGACTGGCTCGCCGCCGAGCGCGAGATCGATCAGCGCTTCAGCACGTCGCACTGAGCAGCATGCCTGCCGGCGTCGATGATGCAGATCCCGCTGCAGATCACGTTCCGCAACATGGATCCGTCGCCCGCGGTCGAGGCACGGATCCGCACGCTCGCCGAACGGCTGGAACATTTCCATGAGGGCGTCGTCAGCTGTCGCGTGATCGTCGAGCTGCAGCACCGGCACCATCACCGCGGCAACCTGTATCACGTCAGCATCACGCTGAGGGTGCCGGGTGCCGAGTTCGCCACCAGTCACGGTCCGGGCGCTCAGCCCGCGCACGAGGACGTCCATGTCGCCGCACGCGACGCCTTCGATTCGATGCGGCGTCAGCTCGAGGACCATGCCCGCGTCCAGCGCGGGGACGTCAAGACGCACCACCCCGACCACGCCGAGGGCCGGATCTGCGAACTCAAGCCCGATTACGGCCACATCGAGTCCGCCGGCCGGCGCGTCTACTTCCATCGCAACAGCGTGGTCGGCGCCGACTTCGACCGCCTCGCCATCGGCGATGCGGTGCGCTTCGTCGACGCGCCGGGCGCCTCCGGCCCGCAGGCGACCACGGTCCATCCGATCGGCAAGCACCACCTCACCGGCTAGCAGCGCGGAGAACTCCGATGGCCCTGAAGAAACTCAGAGACTTCCTCGACACGCACCACGTGCGCTATGCGGTGATCTCGCACTCGCCGGCCTACACCGCCTCCGAGATCGCCGAATCGGCGCACGTCCCCGGCCGCGAACTCGCCAAGACCGTGATCGTCAAGATCGACGGACGCCTGGCGATGGCCGTGCTGCCGGCAACGCAGTTCGTGCACATCGACGCGCTGCGCAAAGCCGTCGGCGCCAGGGAGGTCGCGCTGGCGACAGAGAGCGAGTTCGCATCGCGCTTCGCCGACTGCGATCCGGGCGCGATGCCACCGTTTGGCAACCTCTACAACCTTGAAGTGTTCGTCGCGCCCAAGCTGGCCGAGGATGAACAGATCTGCTTCAACGCCGGCAACCATCGTGAACTGGTACGCATGAGTTACGCCGACTACGCACGCCTGGTGCAGCCGGTACCGGTGGTCCTCTAAACCCGCAGCGACGGCTGCGCCCGGGCAGCTCTGCCGCGGGCGCGTGTGCAGACCCTCACCGCCGCACCGGCGCCCGCAGCCGGGCGTCAGCGTGCGCGGCGTGCTCGTGCGGTCGAGCGCGCGGCGCCGGCGGTGCTGCGCCGGCGCGGGGCGGCCTTCTTGCGCGCGGCCAGCGCCTTTTTCTTCGGCGCAGCCGGCGCGCGGGTGCGCGCCTCGGCGCGCAGCGCCTTGAGCGCCGCGTCGAGCCCCTTTTCGATCGGCGTGCCCTTCACCGCCTGCCGAAAGCCGGCGACGCGGCTGCGGTGCCCGGCGACCCAATGCAGCGTTGCGATCGCCGACTGGTGCCACATCGACTCCACCGCGTATTCGCCCTCGCGCCACGCGCCTTCGAGACGCTCCTTGATCTTCGCGGCCTCGGTGTCCCAGTCGCGGCGCGGACGCCGGACCGTCTTGCTGCGGGGAGTCGTCATGGTCATCTCCGTAATTGCATGATCGCGCTCAGCGCACGATCTTCCAGCTGCCGTCGGCCTGGCGGCAGGCGGTGCCATAGACCTGCTGCGGCTTGCCACCGACTTCGGCGTCCATGGTGAATTCGCGGCACGGACCGCTCGCCGCGTCGAAGGTCCGGGTCGGCGTGACGGTGTAGGACGTCTGCGTGTCCGGATTGCGCCAGGTGCTGGGTCGGCCGGTGGGGTTGTACTCCATCGCCTCGGCCGTGCGGATGCGGTCTTGCGCATCCATGTGGCGACCGATGTTGGCGCCAACGGTCGTGCCCAGCAGCGCACCCAGAATGATGGCGACGGTCCGTCCGGTGCCTTTGCCCACCGCCGAACCGGCGGCCGCGCCGGCGACCCCGCCCAGCACGGCGCCGCTCTGCTCCTGCGTCGTGGTGCAGCCGACGCTCAACGTCAATGCGAGCACAAGGCCCGCGGTGCGCATGGCAGCGTTCATCATCAGCTGCTCCGGCAACAGGGGACAGTGATTGTCACGGCAAGTGGCCGTTTCGATCACTGATCTGCGTCAAGTCATGATGCCGCGGCGCGGGCGGTGGCGGCACTGCGCTCGATGCGCACCGCGGTGCGCTTGTATTCCGGCGCAGCGACCATGCGGTCCCGAACCGGCGAGGTCAGGCGGTTGACGAAGGCGGCGGGATCGTGGAACGAGGCGAACAGATGTCCCGTGCGCACGCTGGTGCTGACGCGCACCGGCAGCTGCACCTCACCGTAGCGGCTGACCACCCGCACGACATCGCCGCCGGTGACGCCCAGACGCACCGCGTCCTCGACCGACATGTCGAGCTGACTCAGCGGCGCCAGCTCGACTTCGGGCGTGCGCCCGCTCATCGTGCCGGCGTTGAAGTGATACAGCGAACGTCCGGTGTTGAGAATCAGCGGGTAGTCCGGATTGCAGACTTCCGGACTGGCGATGGCGTCGATGCGGCGCAACGCGGTGCGCTCACCGCTGACAAAGCGATCCGTGTGCAGCACCGCCGTCCCCGGGTGCTGCTCATCCAGGCACGGCCAGTGCAGGCTCTCGCGCTCGAGCCGTGCATACGACAGTCCGGCACCGCCGGGCCACACCTGACGCACCTCGTCCCAGATCGCTTCGGGGCCACTGAAGTCGAAGCCGCGATCGGCGCCGACGCGCCGCGCGATCTCGCGGATGATCCACCAATCGGGCCGCGCCTCACCCGGCGCGTCGAGCGCCTTGCGGATCCGCTGCACGCGCCGGTCCGAATTCATGAACGTGCCGTCGCGCTCGAGCCACGTCGCGGCGGGCAGGAACACCGTGCCGAACGCCTTGGCGGTCTCGTTCATGAACAGGTCCTGGATGATGACCAGTCCGATGCGCGCCAGCGAATCGCGCGTGACGTTGGCATTGGCCAGGCTGAGATAGACGTCGTAGCCGAACGCCCACAGCGCATGCAGCGTGCCGGACGCCGCCGCGTCGGTCATCTCCATCAGGTTGAGGCCGCGCGCCTGCGGCAGCGTCTTGCGCCACACTGCCTCGCAGCGTGCCGCGCCCTGCTTGAACGACTGGCCGCCGGGCAGCGTCGCCGGATCGCAGCCCATGTGGGCCGCACCCTGCACGTTGTTCTGGCCGCGCAGCGGATTGATCCCGCTGCCGGGCCGGCCGAGATTGCCGGTCAGCAGGGCCAGATTGATCAGGCACATCACGCCCTCGGTGCCCTGCAGATGCTCGGTGGTGCCCAGACCGTGGAAGCACATCGACGGACCGCTGCGCGCGTACAGCCGCGCCGCGGCACGGATGTCGCCGGCGGCAACGCCGCAGTCCGATGCCACCGCCTCCGGCCGGTAGGCGCGGATGAAGGCGCGATAGGCATCGAAGTCGTCCACGCGGCCGGCGATGAATGCCGCATCGACCAGGTTCTCCTCGACGATGGTCGCCGCCATGGCGTTGAGCAGTGTGACGTTGCCCCCCGGCGTCAGCGCCAGATGCACATCGGCATACTCGGCCAGTTCGGTGCGCCGCGGATCGATCACCACCAGCTGTGCGCCGTTGCGCACGGCCTGCTTGATGCGCGCCCCGACCACCGGGTGGCACTCGGTCGGATTGCAGCCGCACAGCATGATCGTGCGGGCACGCTCGATGTCGTCGAAGTTGTTGGTCGCGGCACCGGCGCCGAGCATGTCCTTGAGCGCCTTGGCCGAAGGCGTGTGGCAGACGCGCGCGCAGGTGTCGACATTGTTGGTACCCAGCACCGTGCGCGCGAACTTCTGCATCAGGTAGTTTTCTTCGTTAGTCGCGCGCGCGGAGCCGAGCAAGCCGATCGCGTCGGCGCCATCGCGCGCACGGATCGCGCGCAGCCCGTCGGCGACGAAATCCAGCGCCTCATCCCAGGACACTGTCTGCCAGGCGCCGTCACGGCGGATCATCGGCGAGGTCACGCGGTCGCTCGCGTTGACGAAGTCGTAGGCGTAGCGTCCTTTCGCGCACAGGTGTCCGCGGTTCACCGGACTGTCGGCGGGCAGCACGCGCACCACGCGGTTGTCGCGCGTGCCGACCTCCATCTGGCATCCGACCCCGCAGTAGACGCAGGTGGTCCGCGTCCAGCGGTCGGCGGCCTCGGTGCTGCGCTTGTCGAACAGCGCCCCGCTGGGACACGCGTCAACGCAGGCCCCGCAGGCCACGCACCCGGCCTCGACCAGCGTCGTTCCCTCGCGCAGTGCCACCCGCGTGCGCTCGCCGCGATCCCAGATCTGCCAGACGAACTGCCCCTGCACCTCGTCGCAGATGCGCACGCAGCGATCGCAGTGGATGCAGCGATCCATGTCGACGCCCAGATACGGATGGCTGTCATCCCGCAGGCCCGCCCCCTTGGCGATGCCGTGGGGTTCGACCCCGTAGGCCGCCAGCAGCTGGTGAAACGGGTGCTCCGGCGCAGTGGCGGTGAGCACGCGCGGATAGTCCGCCGCCAGCAGCTGCAGATTGGTGCGCCGCAGCCGCTCCAGCCGCGGCGTGTGCGTGCGCACGACCATGCCGTCGGCGACCGGCGCACTGCAGCTGGCGACCGGGGTGTCGTGCCCGTCGACCTCGACGACGCACAGCCGGCAGCTGCCATACGGCTTCAGACGCGGGTCGTGACACAGCCGCGGCACCTCGATGCCCGCGGCCAGGATGGCATCGAGCAGCAGCTGCCCCGGCGCGCAGGCAACGGATTGGCCGTTGATCGTCAGCTCAGGCATGCGGCGAGCTCCGTGGAGAAGTAGCGATCCAGCGACACCGCGAATTCCGCCAGCCCCCGGCCGTGACCGCACAGACTGGTGGCTGCGAGCGCCTCGATGCGGTCGCGGTAATCCTGCGCGCTCGCGCGCTGGCCCTGCAGTGCGCGCTCGAACATCGCGGCAATCTCGGCGCTGCCGCGGTGACAGGGCACGCAGCGACCGCATGATTCGTAGGCGCCGAAGCGGAACACGTGCGTGGCGATCTCGGCGATCCGGGTATCGTCGGCAAACGCAATCACGCCGCCGTGGCCCACGGCCGCGCCGGCCGCGGCCAGCGCCTCGAAGTCCAGCGGCAGATCGAGCTGCGCCGGCGGCAGCAAGCCGGCCAGCGGCCCGCCGATCATCAGCGCGCGCAGCGAGCCGCGCCTGAGGCCGCCGCCGAGATCCTCAACGATTGTCCGCAGCGGCGTGCCGAACTCAACCTCGTAGAGACCGGGCCGCTGGAACAGCGAGTTCAGCGACAGCAGCTTGGTGCCGCGACTGCTGCCCACGCCCATCGCCGCATAGGCGCTGGCCCCATGCTCGACGATCCACGGCACCACGCACAGGGTCTCGACGTTGTTGACCAGGGTCGGCGCACCGAACAGACCGCGCTCGGCAACGCGTGGTGGCTGCAGCCGCGGCTGCGCTCGCCGTCCTTCGATCGAGTTGAGCATCGCCGTCTCCTCGCCCGCGACATAGCTGCCCTCGCCGATCACCAGCGAGATGTCGAAGCCGGCACCGATCCAGCCGGCCGCGCGCGCCTGCGCCATGGCGGCTGCGAGGACCTGCGCGGCACGCGGATATTCCTTGCGCAGATAGATGTAGCCGCCATCGGCGCCCACCGCATGCGCGGCAATGCGCATGCCTTCGATCAGGCGGAACGGATCCTCCTCGATCAGCACCCGGTCGCAGTACGCGCCGGGATCGCCTTCGTCGGCATTGGCGACCACGTACTTGGCCACCGAGCGCTGCTGCGCCACGGCGGCCCACTTGCGTCCG
>JBFHQK010000074.1:0-10674 GCA_041592255.1 Fontimonas sp. | reverse complement strand
GACGGCGGGCGGTGTCGGGCAGTGGCTGCTGCGCGGCCTGCCGGCCGCGGAGTGGGGCCGCTGGATCCAGCTGGCGGCGGCGGCGCTGCTGATCGGTCTGGGCCTCTACCAGTATCGCCGCGACGCGCGGCCGCGTGCAGCGGCCTGCCATCCGCCGAGGCTGTCGCAGCGATTCGCGCGCGTGCCGGCGCAGCTGCGCCTGTTTGCGCAAGGGCTGATCTGGGCGGCGATGCCCTGTGGACTGCTGTATGCGGTGCTGGCGCTGGCGGCGCTGTCGGGCAGTGCGGTTTTCGGCGGGCTGCTGCTCGGCGCCTTCGGCCTGGGGTCGAGTCCGCTGCTCGGTGGCAGCGGCGCGCTGATTGCGCATGCCGGCGGGTTGCCGGGACTGCGCCGCGCCGGCGCATTGGTGCTGGTCGTGATGGGCTGCGCCACCGCGCTGGTCGGCGGGCTCTACCCGGAGGCGATGGGCGCATGGTGTCGGCTGCCATGACCCGCACAGGAGGGTACGCATGACGTCCGCGCCGCTGCATGTCGTCTGTCCGTCCTGCGAGGCGGTCAACCGGGTGCCGGCAGAACGGCTGCAGGAGCAGCCGACCTGCGGACGCTGCCACCGGGCGTTGTTCACAGGCCAGCCGCTGGTGCTGGACGACCGCAACTTCCGCACCCACATCTCCCGCTCCGATCTGCCGGTGCTGGTCGATTTCTGGGCCTCCTGGTGCGGCCCGTGCCAGGCGATGGCGCCGGTGTTTGCCCAAGCCGCCGGGCACATGGAGCCGCGTCTGCGCTTCGCCAAGCTCGAAACCGATGCCAACCCGGCGTCGGCGTCGGCGCTGGGGATCCGCAGCATTCCGACCCTGGTGCTGTTTCACCACGGTCGCGAGTGTGCGCGGATGAGCGGCGCGATGAGCCTGAGCGGATTGATGGACTGGGTGCAGCGCCAGCTCGCGCTGATCGCCCGGAGCAGCCACACGACCCCGGCCTGATCGCGTGCCGGCGTCCAGGGAGGGTGATGTGATTGCCACCGAAATTCCGGCGCCGCAGGCGCACGGCACGGTCGTGGTGCACGAGGCCACGGTCGGGACCTACGCCCAGCATGTGCGCATGGGGCCGCACCTGAGCGCCGGCGACGAGCCGGCCGATGCGGGCGGCGACGACCGCGGACCCAATCCCTACGAGTACCTGCTGGCCGCGCTGGGCACCTGCACCAGCATGACCCTGCGCATGTACGCCGACCTGAAGAAGCTGCCGCTGCAGCGGGTCGCGGTGACGTTGCGGCATCGCAAGATCCACGCCGCCGACTGCGCCGATTGTGAGACGCGCGACGGCAAAGTCGACGAAATCGAGCGCGTGATCACGCTCGAAGGCGAACTCAGCGACGCCCAGCGCCAGCGCCTGCTGGAGATCGCCAACAAGTGCCCGGTGCACCGGACGCTGACCAGCGAGATCCGCATCGTCAGCCGGCTTACCGCGGGTAGTTAGCGCGGGCGCGGTTTACAGCAGAATCACGGTGCCCAGACCCAGCAGCGCGAAGAAACCGACGACATCGGTGACCGTGGTCAGTACCACCGATCCGGCCAGCGCCGGATCGACGCCGATGCGTTTCAGGAACAGCGGGATGAAGACGCCGGACGCTGCGGCGACGACCTGATTGATCACCAGGGCCAGCGCGATCACCAGCGCCAGCCAGCCGCTGCCGAACCAGAACCCGGCGATGGTCGCGACCACCAGGGCCCAGAGCAGCCCGTTGATGGCCGCCACCGACAGTTCCTTGCGCAGCAGGAAGCGCAGATTGCCGGCGCCGACCTGGCCCACCGCCAGACTGCGGATCATCAGCGTCAGCGTCTGGCTGCCGCCGATGCCGCCCATGCTGGCGACCACCGGCATCAGCACTGCCAGCGCGACCACCTGACCGATCGTGGCCTCGAAGTTGCCGACGACCCAGGCGGCGGCGAAGGCGGTGAGCAGGTTGATGCCCAGCCAGACTGCGCGGCGCGCGGCCGCGGCGCGCACCGGCGCGAACAGGTCCTCGTCCTCCGGCAGGCCGGCCATCGACATCATGTTGTGTTCCGCCTCGGCGCGGATCACGTCGACGACGTCGTCCACGGTGATGCGGCCGACGAGGATGCCCTTGCCGTTGACCACCGGTGCCGAGACCAGGTCGGCCGCCTCGAAGCGCCGGGCGACGTCATGCTCAGGCTCGGCCACCGGGATTGCCGGAATCTTGCGCTCCATGACGTTGGCCACCAGCTCGTCGGGGTCGCGGGTCAGGATCTTGTCGAGTGGCAATGCCCCCAGATAGGCGCCGTAGCGATCGACGACGTACAGCGCATCGGTGTGCGTCGGCAGTTCGCCGCGCAGGCGCAGGTAGCGCTGCACGACTTCGAGCGGGACGTCCGGCCGGACCGTCACCGTGTCGGTGTTCATCAGGCCGCCGGCGGTATCCGGTTCGCAGGCCAGCACCTGTTCGAGGCGTGTGCGGTCGTCGTCGTCGAGTGCCTTGAGGACCTGCTGCGTCACCGTTTCCGGCAGGTGCTCGAGGAAGTCGGCGAGGTCGTCGATCTCCAGTTCCTCGGCGGCCTTGATCAGCTCGGCGGTATCCATCTGCCGGATCAGGCCGGCGCGCACCGAATCCGGCAGGTGCAGCAGCACTTCGCCGTCGTCTTCGGCGCTGACCATTTCCCAGACGAGGTAACGCTCGGCCGGGGGCAGCGACATCAGCAGGTTGGCGATCTCGGCCGGATTGAGCGCGTGCAGCGCGCGCTTGACCTGCAGCAGCTTGCCGTCGGCAAGACGCTCGCGCAGGCGCAGCAGCGCCGTCTCGTTGGAATCCCGCTCGGACATTGATTGCGGCCCCGTGTTCGCGGCCGAGCATAGCATTCTGTGCCGGCGAAATTGGTTGCAGCCTGCGCCCGACCGCCGTCGCGCGCGCGCCGCTGGCGTCAGAGGGCGTCGAGTGCCGCGATGCGCTCGCGCAGCTCCTGCGGATCGTTGACCTCCATGGCCGCGGCGATGGCCGCGCGCAGCCGGCCGATGTCGGAATGCACGACGATCTGCTTGACTTCGAGCACGCTGGCCGGATGCATCGAGAAGTCGGTGAGGCCCAGCCCCAGCAGCAGGCGGGTGAAGCGGGGATCGCCGGCCATCTCGCCGCACATCGCCACCGGGATGCCGGCCTTGCGCCCGGAGTCGATGGTGTGGCGGATCAGCTGCAGCACCGCGGGATGCAGCGGGTCGTAGAGGTAGTTCACCTCCTCGTCGACGCGATCGATCGCCAGCGTGTACTGGATCAGGTCATTGGTGCCGATCGAGAAGAAGCGGGCGTGCCGTGCCAGCACCGGCGCGGCGATCGCGGCCGCCGGCACCTCGATCATGGCGCCGATCGGCACATCGTCGGCCATCGGGCGGCCCTCGGCACGCAGCTCTTCGCGCGCGGTCTCGATCATCGTGCAGGCCTGACGGAACTCCTGCAGGCTCGAGATCATCGGCAGCATGATCTGGACGCGGCCATGGACCGACGCGCGCAACAGTGCGCGCACCTGGACGCGGAACAGTTCCGGCTCCTTCAGGCACAGGCGGATCGCGCGCAGCCCGAGCGCAGGGTTGGTCGGCAGCGGGCCGTGCGTGCGCCCGCTGTCGACCTGCTTGTCGGCGCCCAGGTCCAGCGTGCGGATGGTGATGGTGCCGGACACCGCCGCGACGATGCGCGCATAGGCTTCGTACTGCTCGTCCTCGCTCGGCAGTTCCCGGCGGTTCATGTACAGGAATTCGGTGCGGTAGAGGCCGACGCCTTCGGCGCCCGCCTCCTCGGCCACGCGCGCATCCTCGGGCAGCTCGATGTTGGCCAGCAGGCGCACGCGCATGCCGTCACGCGACACCGCGGCGCGACCCTTGAGCTTGACCAGACCGGCGCGATGGCGCGCGTGCTCCAGCTGCTTGTCGCGGTAGAACGCCAGTGCCTGCGCATCGGGGTCGGCGATAACGTGGCCGGCCTCACCGTCGATGACGAGCTGTTCGGTCTCGCGCAGCAGCCGGCGCGCGTCGCGCAGGCCGACAACCGCCGGGATGCCGAGGCTGCGGGCGAGGATGGCGGTATGCGACAACGGTCCGCCGTATTCGGTGACAAACGCCGCGGCCTGCTGCTGTGCCAGCAGAATGATGTCCGCGGGCGTGACGTCGTCGGCGACGACCACATAAGGCTCGCCGGGCTCGCCGCGTGCCGGCAGATGGCGCTCCGAGCGCAGCAGGATCCGCAGGATGCGTCCACAGACGTGTTCGACGTCGTCGCGCCGTGTGCGCAGGTAGGCGTCGTCCATCTGGTCGAATACCGCAATCAGCGCGTCGCGGGTGCGCTCGAGCGCGGCTTCGGCGTTGATGCGGTGGGTGCGGATGCCGCTGATCGTCGCGTCGGTGATCGAGCGGTCATCCATCATCAGGATGTGCGTGTCGATGAACGCCGCAATGTCTCCGGGCGTGCCTTCCGGGATGCGGGCGCGCACGTCGCGCAACTGCTCCTTGGCGCGACGGTGGGCGTTGTTGAAGCGTTCGACTTCGGCGTCGAGCTCGCCGGCGGCGAGCGTGTATTCGGGAATGTCGAGCTCGCCGCCGTGCATCTTCTGCACGCGCGCGATGGCGATGCCACGCGAAACGCCGATGCCGGAGAGCCAGAGGCTCACGGCCGGCTCCGCTCGCCGTGCCACCGGGCGGGCGGCCGGCACGGCGGCAGCGCGCAGTCCGCCGCGCCGGAGCCGCTCGCTCCGCTGCCCGAGTTCATTCCTCTTCCCCGAAACGCTCTGCGACCAGCTGCGCCAGCTCGTCGAGCGCCCGCGCCGCATCGGCACCCTCGGCAACCAGGGTGATGTCCGCGCCCTTGGCGGCCGCCAGCATCATCACGCCCATGATCGACTTGCCGCTGACTTCGCGTCCGTCCTTGCGGATCCGCACGTCGGCCTCGAACTTGCTGGCGAGCGTGACCAGACGCGCGGCGGCGCGTGCGTGCAGGCCGAGCTTGTTGACGATGGCGACGGTGCGTTCCATGAGCGTAGTTTCAAAGATCGGGTTGAACGATTCGCGCGTCCGCCCGCGACTCCGGCGCGCGTCCGGAGCCGGGTGTGTGGGTGCTGCGGGCGTCACGGGTGTGGACATTCGATGATGCCGCGGCTGCCGCCCTCGACGGCGCTGCGGGTCATTTCGCGCAGCGGCAGGTGCGGGTAATTGACGATGCGCACGAGCATGGGCAGGTTCATGCCGGCGACCACGGCGGTGCGGGCGTCGGTGCAGAGCTTGTTGGCGATGTTGCTGGGTGTCGAGCCGAACGCGTCGGTGAGAATCAGTACGCCATCGCCGGAGTCCAGCCGCTCGATCAGCTTGTGTCCCTGGCTGATCAGCACCTCGTGCGCGGACACGCGGCGGACCTCGAGCACGTCGGCGGCCAGCGGCAGCTCGCCCATCATGTCGCGTAGCGTATCCAGCAGGTGATGGCCCAGTTTGCCGTGGGTGACCAGCAGCAGTCCGACGCTCATTCCGGGTTCCTCGGCGTGAAGCGCCGCTCGATGCCGTTCCACAATTCCCGATGACGCACTGACAGCTGTTCGTAGCGCTCGCGCAGCGTCGCAGCGAGGCGTTCGACCACGTAGACGCTGCGGTGCTGTCCGCCGGTGCAGCCGACGGCCACGGTCAGGTACGCGCGGTCCTGGCGCCGATACTCCGGCAGCCAGTGATCGAGGAAGCTGCGCAGGTCGCCGACCATGCGTTCGACCAGCGCATGGCGTTCCAGCCAGGTGCAGACGGCGGCGTCGCGTCCGCTCAGCGAGCGCAGCGTCGGCTCCCAGTGCGGATTCGGCAGGCAGCGCACGTCGAAAACGAAGTCCGCGTCGTCGGGCACGCCGTTGCGGAAGCCGAACGACTCGAGCTGCACGGTCAGCTTGCCGGAGCCGCCGCCGGGCACCTGGCTCTGGATCTCCTCGCGCAGTTCGTGGAGATTCTTCTGCGTCGTGTCGATGGTGGCGTCGGCCACGCTGGCGATCGGCGCGAGCAGCACCTGTTCGGCGCGGATCGCCTCGGCCAGCGGCATGTCGTCACGCGCCAGCGGATGGCGACGCCGGGTTTCCGAATAGCGGCGCAGCAGCACCGTTTCCTCGGCGCGCAGGAACACCACGCGGGTTTCGATGCCGCGGTCGCGCAGGCGCTCCAGATAGCGCGGAAAGCGCTCGATTTCCTTCGGGCTTTCGCGCGCGTCGACGCCGATGGCCAGCTTGTCGTAGCGGGATTCGGCGGTGCGCAGGGCGCTGCGGGCGATCGGACTGACCAGCTGCAGCGGCAGATTGTCGATGCAGTAGTAGCCCAGATCCTCGTACTGCTTGAGCGCGACGGTCTTGCCCGCGCCGGACAGGCCGCTGACGATCACCAGCTTCATGGCGGTGCGCCCCGTGGCGCTGCGAGCCGATGTGTCACGTCCTTTTCCCCGTGTCGCGCCTGCGGTCCTGTTTCCTGATTTCGTCGAGCTGCCGCCGGGCAAGGTCTTCGTCGGCGCGATAGCCGCGGCGGCGCAGGCGGTCGTCGCGGCACGCAGCTTCCACGAGCACCGCCAGATTATGCCCGAGCCGGATCGGGATGGAGACTTCGGCCACCGCGATGCCCAGGACCTCGCGGCTGCGCCGCCGCCCGGACAGGCGCTCGAAGCCGGTTTCGGTATGCGCTCCGGGCGCGTCGAGCGTGATGATCAGATCGAGCCTGGCCGAGCCCAGCACGCTGCGCACGCCGAAGAGCCGGCGCACGTTGAGGATGCCCAGCGCGCGCGCCTCGATGAAACCGCGCAGCAGCGGCGGGCAGTGTCCGCGCACCCCGCCACGTTCGCACACGAACTCGGTGGCATCGTCGGCCACCAGCCGGTGGCCGCGGCTCAGCAGTACGAGCGCCAGCTCGCTCTTGCCGACGCCGCTGGCACCGGTCAGCAGCACGCCGACGCCGTGCACGCGCATGAACACGCCATGCAGCGTGAATGCGGCAGCAGCGGGGCGGCGTGGCAAGTCAGGAACGGACGCGGGCGTCAGCCGGCCGGCGTGTAGGCACTGATCAGCTTGAACAGGGCGCCTTCGTCGGCGGCCGCGCGCGCCTGCTGGCAGAACGCGGTGTCGGAAAACATTTCGGCAATGGCCGCCAGATGCTTGAGGTGAGTTTCGGTGGCGCCCTGCGGCACGAGCAGGCCGAACACCAGGTCGACCGCCTGCCCGTCGTGCGCATCGTAGTCCAGCGGGTGCTTGAGGCGCATGAAGGCACCGACGCTGTGGTTGACGCCGGCCATGCGGCCGTGCGGGATCGCGACGCCGTGGCCGAGCCCGGTGCTGCCGAGCTTCTCGCGCGCGGCCAGGCTGGTCAGGATGTCCGCCGACTGCACGCCGGGCACGCCGCGTGCGAGCAGCCCGGAGAGTTCTTCGAGTGCCTTTTTCTTGCTGGTGAAGGTGTGTCCCTGGCTGACGCGGTCCGGAGACAGGATTTCAGCGATTTTCATTGCGGTTGTTTCCTCGGGGAAAGCGAAGGGCCCGGGTACGCGCGGTACCCGGGCCCTCGCGACTGCGGCTGATTCTACTGGCTCAGCTTCCCATGCGCTTGTGCGCTTCCTTCTGGTGGTGGTCGCGCAGCTTGTCCTTGTGCCTCCGGGTCTGCTGGTCGAGCTTGTCGGACAGCAGGTCAATCGCCGCGTACAGGTCGCCATCGATGGCCTGCGCGTGCAGGTTGGCGCCACTGGCGTGCACGGTGGCTTCGGCCTTCTGGCGTTCCTTTTCGACGGACAGAACCACCTCCGCACTGATCAGATGGTCGAAGTGGCGCTCGAGCTTCTTGAACTTGCTGACGACATAGTCGCGCATCGGCGGGGTGACTTCGACATGGTGACCGGAGATGTTCAGGTTCATCGTTGACCTCCTAGGAAATGCCGGCCGCGTCAGGCCGGCGGTTTGCGCTCGTGCGAGGGGGGGATCCCCAAGCCTTCGCGGTACTTAGCGACCGTACGGCGCGCAACCTGAATGCCTTCCTTGAGCAGCAGCTCCGACAGCGTGGCGTCGGATAGCGGGCGTGCCGGACTTTCCGCAGTGATCAGTCGTTTGATCATTGCCTGGATAGCCGTGGCCGAGCACACGCCGCCAGCGGTGGTCTGGACGTGGCTCGAAAAGAAATACTTGAGTTCAAAAAGCCCACGCGGGGTGAGCATGTACTTGTTGGCTGTGGCGCGTGAAACCGTCGATTCATGGATGCCCAGCTGTTCGGCGATGTCGCGCAGCACCAAGGGTCGCATCGCCTCGGGTCCATACTCCAGGAATGCGCGCTGTTCTTCAACTATCGACTGCGCCACCCGCAGCAGGGTTTCATTGCGCGCCTCGAGGCTGCTGAGAAAATAGCGCGCCTCCTGCAAGTGCTGCTTGAGCATCTGCTGGTCGCGCGAGCTGTCGGCGCGGCGGATCAGCCCCTGGTACTGCCGGTTGATCCGCAGGCGCGGCGCGTGTTCCGGGTTCAGCTGCACGGACCACCGGCCATTGCGTTTGGAAACAAAGACATCCGGCGTCACGTATTCCGCTTCATGTGGCGAGAAGGGTCGCCCGGGATGCGGCTGTAACGCTTTGATCAGGGTCAATGCCGCATCCACCTCGGCCCGCGGCAGGCCGCTGGCCCGCACCAGCGCCTCCGGGTCGCGCCGCGCCAGCAGCGCCAGGTGGTCGCGCACCAGGCGCAGCGCGCTGGTGGCGCCGGCCGTGCGCGACGGCATCACCTCGATCTGCAGGCGCAGGCATTCGCCGAGGTCGCGGGCGCCGACGCCGACCGGATCGAAATCCTGGACCAGTGCCAGTACCGCCTCCACTTCGGCGGCCGCCGCGCCGAGCGTGGACTTGAGCTGTTCGAGCAGCTCGTCCCAGTTGCGCAGATAGCCCTCATCGTCGATGGCGTCGATCAGATACTCGGCGATCGCCGCCTGGCGCGCCGAGAACGGCGCCACGCGCGCCTGGTCGAGCAGGTGCTCGTGCAGGCCTGTGGCGCCGCGCAGGTTGGCATCGAGGAAGTCGCGCAGCTCATCGCTTTCGCCGCTGCGCGGCTGCGCGGGCAGGTCGTCGAACACGTCGGACCAGTCGGCGTCGACTGGCATCTCGTCGGGAATGCCGCCGTCCTCGCTCAGCTCCAGCGCGGTTTCGGTGCCCTCGACCGTGGTTTCAGCGGTGTCGCCCGGCTCGGCGGCGGCAGCGTCCTCCGGCTCGCCGGCGCCATCGTCGCGCTCGAGCAGGATGTTGGCATCCAGGGCCTGTTCGATCTCCTGCTGCAGGTCGAGGCTCGACAGCTGCAGCAGGCGGATCGCCTGCTGCAGTGCCGGGGTCATCGTCAGCGACTGGCCGAGTCGCAGTCCGAGTGTGGACTTCATGCGTTAAAGGCGGGGTCCAGTGTGGGGGCGTCGGCCGCGGTCGGTGCAAACCCTGGGGTGAAGCCGGCGGTGGCGCCGCTAGCGGGGCGCCATGCGCAGTGCGCCGTCGAGCCGGATGCACTCGCCATTGAGCATCGGGTTTTCGATGATCTGCTCGGCCAGGCGCGCGTACTCGTCGGGGCGGCCCAGGCGCGGCGGAAACGGCACGGTCTTGCCGAGCGATTCCTGCACTTCCGCTGGCAGGCCGGCCATCATCGGCGTCTCGAACAGCCCGGGGGCGATGGTCACGCAGCGGATGCCGGAGCGGGCGAGTTCGCGCGCGATCGGCAGCGTCATGCCGACGACGCCGGCTTTCGACGCCGCGTAGGCGGCCTGGCCGATCTGGCCTTCGAAGGCGGCGACCGAGGCGGTGTTGATCAGCACCCCGCGCTCGCCGTCGGCGTTGGCGGCCTGCGACGCCATCTGCGCCGCTGCCAGGCGGATCATGTTGAAGCTGCCGACCAGGTTGATGGTGATGGTGCGCGCGAAGCTGTCGAGGCGATGCGGCGTCTCCTTGCCGAGCACCTTCTCGCCGGTGGCCACGCCCGCGCAGTTGATCAGGCCGTGCAGTGCGCCGAACGCCTCGACTGCAGCGCCCACGGCCGCCTGACCCTCGGCCTCGTCAGCGACATTGCAGCGCACGAAGCGTGCATGCGCGCCCAGCTCGGCGGCGAGGGCGGCGCCGGTGGTCTCATTGAGATCGGCAATGACGACGCGGGCGCCGCGTCGCGCCAGGCGCCGCACGGTGGCGCCGCCAAGCCCGGAGGCGCCGCCGGTGACCAGGAAGGTGTGGTTCTCAATCAGCATGAACGGTCTCTCAATTCGTGGGGCTGGGCTTGACGGTGATGGTGATCTTCTCTGACAACACCGGCGTGTGGTGCGGCTGGTGCTTCCAGTCCCCCAGCAGCAGTTGCAGCGTGTGCGTGCCGGGGCTGAGGGTCAGGGTGGTTTCGGTCTGGCCGCCGCCGAAGTGGCGGATCTGGTCGCTGGCCGGCAGCGGCAGGCTGAGGTCGACAGCCGGGCTGTCGATCAGCAGGTGGTGGTGGCCGGTGCCGGGCCGGTCGACCCCGGCCGGGGCCACGCCCATCGCGCTCAGGCCGAACACCACGCGCACCGGGTTGGTGACCTCGGCGCCGTCGACCGGCGCGATGAAATACAGCTTGGCGTCTGCAGCGGCCGCCTGCGGCAGCGGCGCGGGTGTCCCGGCGCGTGGCGCGGCGGTGGGGGCGGGG
>JBFHQK010000073.1:0-10760 GCA_041592255.1 Fontimonas sp. | reverse complement strand
CTTGATGCGCTTGGCCGTATCCTGGATCTGCTCGCGCAGCGCGGTCATGCCCAGGATCGTGCGATTCACGGTCTGGGCGCCGTTGTGCGCCACCTGCACCGATTGCTGTGCCTGCTGCGCCAGCCGCTCGGCATTGGCCGCGACCTGCTGCATCGACTGCGAGGTGGCGGCGATGGTGTGGGTCACCGCGGTGATTTCCTTGGCCTGGCGCTCGGATGCCTCGTTCATCCGGATCGCGGTTTCCTTGGTGCTCGAGGCGGCGCTGGCGATTTCCGACGACGTGCTGGTGATCGTGCCCACCAGATTGCGCATGTTCTGCACGGTGTAGTTGATCGAGTCCGCGATCGCGCCGGTGAAATCCTCGGTCACGGTGACGTCGACGGTCAGGTCGCCGTCAGCGAGGTTGGTGATTTCGTCGAGCAGCGACAGAATCGCCTGCTGCTGCTTGGCGTCGCGTTCCTCGGCGAACTTCAGGCGCCCGCGGGCGTTGCGGACGCTGATGGCGATGAACACGATCAGCAGCACGATGGCCAAGCCGCCGGACACCGCAACCACGATCGGCAGGATCACCTGGCGCACCCGGGTGCTGAGCAGCTGCTGCTCGAGGGCCTTGGCGGTGGCGATGACATTGATCGCCGCGCCCTGCAGCTGGCCGGCAGCGACCTGCACACGATCGACGGCCTCGGCGTCCTCGAGCAGACTTTCGCTGGCCTGCGTCAGCGGCGCGAAGCGTTCGGCCGCGGCGCGCGCCAGCGGTCCGGCGGCAGGATCGGCGAGCAGCTGCTGGTTGATCTGGCTGAAGGTGCGGACTTCGGCGTCGAGCGCCTGGATCGTGGTCAGTGCGTCACGGCCACGCGCGAACACCGCGCGCGCTTCGGTGGCGATGCGCTCGAGCCGCACCAGCTGTCCGATCGCCGGGTTCTGCCCTTCGCGGCCGCCGAGGCGCTCGGCCATGCGCTCATAGACCGTGAATGCGTCTTCGCCGCCGCCGGCGTGAATGGCCTGCGTGATCGAGCGGGTGTGCGCCGTCGCGCGGCGCCAGGCGGGCTCGCCGTCGATCAGCGTCTGCACCGCCGCCTTCATCTGCGTCCATGCGGCGGCGACCTCGGCGACTTCGGACTGGACCGACGCCGGGGCGGCCTCGATGCCGGCGACCTCATCGCCCTGCGCCAGTGCCTCGACGGTCAGGTCGAGGTCCTCGACGCGCGCCGACAGGGTCAGAAAGTCAGGGGTAAAGCCGCGCGTCGCGGCCTCGCCGACGTCCACGACCTGGCCGACATCCTCGGAGAGCTGGCGCGCGAGGTCGACCCAGGCCGCGTCGCGCGTGTCGGTGCGCTGAATCGAGTAGAAGCCCGCCATCGCCACCGCGATCAGGATGACGGCGGTGATCAGTGTTGCAAGCTCGCGCCGGGCCCCGCTGACCCTTCGATTGTCGGCCATTTACTTCTCCCCCGAGTCGTTCTGCGGTCGTGATCAGCCGCCGATCACGGCGTTGACCTTGGCCAGCAGGTCGGCCTCCTTGATCGGCTTGACCAGATACTCCCGCGCGCCCTGGCGCAGCGCCCAGACGCGGTCGGTTTCCTGACTCTTGCTGCTGACGACGATCACCGGAATGTGCGCGGTCGCCGGATCCTTCGACAGCGTGCGCGTGGCCTGGAAGCCGTTCACGCCGGGCATGACGACATCCATGATCACCACATCCGGTTTTTCCGCCCGCACGCGCGGGATCGCGTCCTCCCCCGAGGTGGCCTCGGTCACCGAGTGACCGGCCTTCTGCAGCAGCGTGCGCAGGTTCTGCACATCCGTCGGTGAGTCGTCCACGATCATTACGCGTGCCATAGTCTTCCCCGATCCGCAGGCGCGGAGGCCTCTGCAGGTTTAATTGTGATGCCTGACTTTATACCAAGCGCCGCGGATGTGCGGCAAAACGTCGGCGGCCGTCGCCGCGCTCAGGCGTCGCTGGCGGTGAAAACCTCCTCACCGGCGCGGAACGTGCGCAGTACGCGCCCGCGCAGCCGGCGGCCGGCCAGCGGGGTGTTGCGTCCGGCGCTGAGCAGCTGCTCGGTGCGCAGCACCCACGCGCGATCCGGATCGACCAGCACCAGGTCCGCCGGCTCGCCGACGGCGAGCGTGCCGGCGCGGATGCCGGCGATGGCAGCCGGGCCGCTGGTGAGGCGGGCGGCCGCCTGCAGCGGCGTCAGCAGGCCGTCGTGGACCAGTGCCAGCGTCAGCGGCAGCAGCGTCTCGAGTGCGGAGATTCCCGGCTCGGTCAGCGGGAACGGATTGATCTTGGCGTCGGCTTCGTGCGGCTGGTGATCGGAGCAGACCGCCTCGATCAGGCCGTCACGCAGTGCTGCGCGCAATGCGTCGCGGTCGCTGGCCGCGCGCAGCGGCGGCAGCACGTGGCACTGGGCGGCAAAGCCGTCGACGTCGGCGTCGGTCAGATGCAGCTGATGCGCGGCGACGTCCGCGGTCACCGGCAGGCGCCGGCTGCGTGCCGCGGCCAGCACCTCGGCGCCGCGGGCGGTGGAGAGGCGGCAGAAGTGCACCCGCGCGCCGGTGTCCTCCACCAGCGAGATCCAGAACCGCAGCGCGGCAACTTCAGCGGCCACCGGGATCGGCGTGAGCCCGAGCCGCGTGGCCACCGCGCCTTCGTGTGCGCAGCCGCCGGCGGCCAGCGCCGCGTCCTGGGCAAAAATATGCACTGGCAGCTCGAGACCCTTGGCGTATTCGAGCGCGCGCCGCGCAATGCGCGAATCCGGAATCGGCGCGAACGCGTTGCTGGCGCCGACCGCGCCGGCACTGCGCAGCGCCGACAGCTCGGCCAGCGCATCGCCGCGCAGATCCTTGGTCAGCGCGCCGAGCACGTGCGCGCTGACGCCGCCGGCCTGCTGGGCAATGCGCTGCAGCCGGATCACCATCGCCGGCGTATCGATCACCGGCTGGGTGTCGGGGGGGATCAGGACATGCGTGATGCCACCGGCCTGCGCGGCGCGGGACTCGCTGGCAAAGCTCGCCTTGTGCGTCTGACCCGGCTCGCGAAAGCGGGCGCACAGATCGACGAGTCCGGGCATCAGCCACAGGTTCTCGGCGTCAATCGTGCGTGCGCGGGGCTCGCTCGGGGTGGTCTTGCCCACCGCGGCGATGCGGCCGTCGCGGATCAGCACCTGGACCTTGTGATCGCTGCCGCTGGCCGGGTCGAGCACCCGTGCGCCGCGGATCAGCAGCGGCTTTCCGGTCTCGGCCGGCGCCGGCACGTGCGCCTGCGCCGACCATTCCTTCATGTTTGCGCGACGGCTCACCGGGTCCTCGCTGCTGGGCGGCGCGTGCGCCGTGCGCGCGCCGGGGCGCCGGGCGTGCCGGCCTGGCCGAGTATCGCCATCACGGCCATGCGCACGGCGATGCCGTGATTGACCTGCTGCAGGATCAGCGACTGCGGACCGTAGGCGACGTCGCCTTCGATCTCGACGCCGCGGTTGATCGGGCCGGGATGCATGATGATGGCGTCCTTGCGCATGGCCTGCATGCGCTTGCGCGTCAGTCCGAAGTCGCGATGAAACTCGCCCATCGACGGCAGATAAGCGCCGAGCATGCGCTCCTTCTGCAGTCGCAGCAGGATGACGACATCGACGCCGTCGATGCCTTCGTCCATGCGGTGGCAGACCGTGACGCCCATCTGCTCGATGCCCGCGGGCACCAGCGTCGGCGGCGCGACGACGCGGATGTCCTGCGTGCCCAGCGCGCGCAGCCCGTGGATGTCCGAGCGCGCGACGCGTGAATGCAGCACGTCACCGACGATGGCCACCCGCAGCTTGCGGAAGCAGCTGATGTCCGGGCCCTTGTAGCGGCGGATCGTGAACAGGTCGAGCAGGCCCTGCGTCGGATGGGCGTGGCGGCCGTCGCCGGCGTTGAGAATCGCCACGCCGGGCGCCGCATGCTGGGCGAAGAAGTGGGCCGCGCCGGAGGCCTCGTGGCGCACGACGAACATGTCGGCCTGCATCGCCTCCAGGGTCTTGAGCGTGTCGAACAGGGTCTCGCCCTTCGACGTGCTCGATGCCGCCATCTGCAGGTTGAGCACGTCGGCGGACAGGCGCTTGGCGGCGAGTTCGAACGTCGTGCGCGTGCGCGTGCTCGGCTCGAAGAAAAGATTGATCACGGTGCGCCCGCGCAGCAGCGGCAGGCTCTTGTCGGGACCGCGCAGCGAGCGGTCCAGATCTTCGGCGGAATCGAGGATTTCGGTCAGCAGCGTCGCACTCAGGCCCTCGAGCGTGAGCAGGTGACGCAGGCGGCCGTGGCTGTCGAGTTGTAGTTCTGGGCTCATGCTGGGCGCGTATTCTGGGCCTTCGCCGGGCCTAATGAAAGGCTCAGGCGTGGCCGGGATGCGCGTCGTCGCGCTGCCGCGCCGCGCCGGTCAGCAGTTCCCCTGCAGCCACTGCTGCAAAATCACGCGCGCCGCCTGTGCGTCGCGGTCGCCCTTGCGCACGCGGCGCACCATGCGGCCGCTGGCGCGGGCGTCGCGCAGCCAGTCGTCGGCCGCGCGCGAGCTGTAGCGCTCGTCGGCGAAATGCACCGGCAGCTGCAGGCGTTGGCCGAGTTCAGCGCCGAAGCGCCGGGCGGCGGCAGTGGTGGCCTGCTCGGAGCCGTCCTCGTGCAGCGGCAGCCCGACGATCAGGGCGGCCGGCCGCCACTCTGCGATCAGGCGCGTGATCGCCGGCCAGTCGCCTCCGCCGACCGCGGTCAGCGCACGCGCGCTGCGGGTGACGTCATCGCCCACGGCGGTCCCGATGCGTTTTTCGCCGTAGTCGAAGGCCAGGTAGAGCACGGGCGGCAGTGTCCGGTTTCGGCGCCGCAGTTTCAAGCCAGCGGAGCCGGCCGCGCGGCGGCGGATCGCCGTCAGGCGTGTCCGGCGTCTCCGGCCAGTTGCGTGACGTCCACGCCCAGCAGCTTGGTGGCCGCCTGCCAGCGCTCGCGCGCCGGGGTGCGGAACAGGATCTGTTCGTCGAGCGGGGCGTTGAGCCAGGCGTTGTGCAGGATCTCGCTTTCGAGCTGCCCCGCGCCCCAGCCGGCATAGCCGAGCACGACAAAGTACTGCTGCGGACCCTCGCCCTTGCCGATCGCGCGCAGGATGTCGCGCGACGTCGTGATGTACAGGCTCTGGCCCAGCGGCATGCAGGATTCCCAGCCCCCCGGATCGCGGTGAATCACAAAGCCGCGTTCCGGCTGCACCGGCCCGCCCCAGTAGACGATGGTGCCGGCGTCGACGCCGTCGTGCTCGAGCCCCATCTGATCCATCATCTCGCTGAGTTTGAGGTCGGTCGGCCGGTTGATGACCAGGCCGATCGCGCCGCTGTCGCTGTGCTCACACAGCAGCGAGACGGTGTGGCTGAAATTCTCGTCCTCGAGGCTGGGCATCGCGACGAGAAACTGGTTCTTCAGGGAGGCGTCGGAGTCGCTCATGAGTCCAGTATCGGCGTCGCCACAGGCGAGTCAAGCGCGTGGAGCACGCGGCAGCCGAACGGCATCATCGGAGCGGATCGGTGACAGGCGGCGCAGTACCGCTTGGGCGGCGCCGCCGGTCACCAGGCCAAAGGCCAGCGCCGCCGTCATCAGCAGCGGAAACAGGCGCAAGAGGCCGGGATGCGGCACAAACAGCCCATAGGCGAGCGCGAACTGTCCGCTCATGTGTGCAAGCGCGGCAACGACCGACAGGCCCAGTGCCGACAGCCGCAGCGGCGGAACGGCGCGGTTCCAGGCCGCGCACAGCGACAGCGCGGCCAGGCTGGCGCAGGCGCCGGCGGCCGACATCCAGAAGCCGGGCGCGAGGAAACTGCCGACCATCAGACTGCCCACGACCACGCGCAGCAGCGCGACCCACAGCGCCAGACGCAGCGAATGTCGCAGCAGCACGATCAGCGTGATGACGTTGGCCAGGCCTGGCTTCACGCCGGGCACCGGCGACGGAAAGCCGGCCTCCAGCACGTGGATGACGATGGCGAGCGCGGCGTAGCCGGCAACCAGACGATCCTCGGCGGTGACGGCCAGGGCGGGCGCGCGCATTCAGAAACTCACCGCATCGAGGCCGGCGCCGGCATCGCCGGACAGGCTGACGCTGACGCGGTTGGGCAGGCAGGCAGCGGCATCGCCACTGCTGGACAGCCAGCCGCTGTGCACGCAGACCTGGTTGCGGCAGGGGCTGGCGACAAAGCGCACGCGGCCGTTGTCGATGCGCAACAGCGACCGTCCGAGTCGACCGTCGACCCACAGGTCGCGTTTCTGATCGAGCGGATAGCGGCCGACCGGTTCGCCGGCCACGCGCACCTCGAAACGCGTGGCGGCCACCGGCGGTTGCCAGTGACGCGCGTACAGCGCCCCGACGCAGGCCGCGGCCACGCAGATCGCCAGCACATCGCCGCGAGTCATGGCTGCACGTGCACCTCGATGCCGTCGATGAACTTCACGCGCTCGGCCAGCGCGGCGGTGATCTGCACCTTGCCGGCGGCGTCGACGACGAACGCCTGCTCGACGCCCATCTGCCGTGCCACGTCGCGCCAGTGCTGCGGGCCGGCGACGAACAGCGCCGTGCTCGCCGCATCGGCCAGTGCGCCGCGCGGGGCCACCACCGTGACCGCTTGCAGGCCCTGGGCGGGATAACCCGTGCGCGGGTCGATCAGGTGGTGGTAGCGGCGCCCGCCGTGCTCGAAGTAGCGCTCGTAGTCGCCGCTGGTGATCACGGCTTCGTCGCCGGCGGTTTCCAGGGTCGCCAGCAGGCGGTGTTCGGCGTCGGGGCGCGGATGGCGGATGCCGATGCGCCAGGCGCGATCCCCGCGGCGGCCGGCGGTGCGCAGGTTGCCGCCGGCGTTGACGATGAGGTGGTGGTAGCCGGCCGCACGCAGCCGCGTCACCGCCTGATCGGTCGCGTCACCCTTGGCGATGGCGCCGAAGTCGAACCACACCTGCGGCGCCGGGCCGTAGCCGGTAGCGGGCGCGGTCAGCGGCGGCGCGGTGGCGAGGGTGGCCAGCCGCGCGCCGATGTCCTCGGTTGCGGGCGGGACGCTGCGAAACTGCGTTTCGTCGTGAAACCCCCACAGCTCGACCAGCCGGCCGATGCGCACGTCGAAGCGGCCCGCGCTGGCTGCCGACAGCTGGGCCGCCTCGTCGAACAGGGCCTGCAGGGGCGCGGGGATCTGCACGGCCTCGCCGCGCTCCAGCGCCTGGTTCAGCTGCCCGAGTGCACCCGCGCGCCAGGCGCTCCAGCGCGCCTCGTAGTCGGACAGGCCACGCTCGAACGTACGCAGCGCGTCTTCAGCCGCGCCGCGGTCCTGATCCGCATCCAGATACAGCGATACCGAGACGATCGTGCCCATCGCCATGAATTCGCGCTCGACCAGGCGCGGATCGGCTCCGGGTTGCGGGCGCAGCGCAAGCCAGGTGAACAGGCCGGCCAGGACCAGTCCCAGCAGCAGGCGGCGCAGGAAAAGGCGCAGATGGGGAGAGTCAGGCAGCTTCATTCAGGTGATCGGGAGCAGGCGTCGTGGGTGCTGGCATCAGCCGGCCATGGTGCTGCTGCTGCGGGGCTCGCCGCTGCTACGGCAGCCGGCGCTCGATGGCGGCGATGAGGTCGCCGCCGATGTCGAGCCCGCAGCCGGCGTCGAGTTCGCGGACGCAGGTGGGCGACGTGACGTTGATTTCGGTGAGATAGTCGCCGATGACGTCGAGGCCGACGAACAGCAGGCCGCGCTCGCGCAGCGCCGGACCGACCTGTGCGGCAATCCAGCGATCGCGTTCGGACAGGGGGCGGGGTTCGCCGCGGCCGCCGGCAGCGAGGTTGCCGCGCGTCTCGCCGGCCTGGGGGATGCGCGCGAGCGCAAACGGCGCCGGGTGGCCGTCAACCATCAGGATGCGCTTGTCGCCGTCGACGATCTCGGGGATGTAGCGCTGCGCCATGATATGGCGGCGGCCATAGTCGGTGAGCGTCTCGATCACCGCGCCGAGGTTCATGCCATCCGCGCCGATGCGGAACACGCCGGTGCCGCCCATGCCGTCGAGCGGTTTGTAGATCACGTCGCGATGCTCGCGGTGGAAGGCGCGCAGGGTTTGCGCATCGCGCGCGATCAGCGTCGGCGCGCAGCAGTGCGCGAACCAGCTGATGAACACCTTCTCGTTGGCATCGCGCAGCGCGCGGGGTTCGTTGACGACCAGCGCGCCTTGCTCTTTGGCGCGCTCCAGCACGTACGTCGCGGTGACATACTCGAGGTCGAACGGCGGATCCTTGCGCATCAGGATCGCGTCGAAGGTGCCGAGCGCGCGCTCCTGCGGCTCGCCAAGCTCGAACCAGTGCCGGGTGTCGTCGAATACGGTGACCGCGCGCGCGCGCGCCATCGCGACCCCATCGCGCAGCCAGAGGTCCGCCATCTCCAGGTAGCACAGCGCCCAGCCGCGCTTCTGCGCGGCCAGCATCAGTGCCAGCGTCGTGTCCTTGTACGGCTTGATGGAATGGATCGGGTCCATCACCACCGCCAGCGTGCGCGTCATGATCAATGTTGCCTTTGCGGATGCCCGGGTACTTGGCTCACGCCACCTGAGAGGCCGCGAGTTCGCGCGTGGCCTCGATCTCGCGCGCGGCGGCCAGTGCGGCCATGCGCGCGACCACGCCATACGCATAGAAACGGTTCGGCCGCTCATCGGGGCCGCAGGCGGGGTCCGGATGGCTGCAGCATTCCTCGAAGGCCAGCGGTTCGAAGCGCATGCCCGGGGCGTTGAGATTCTCCTGGTTGCCGCGCTGCGAATTCAGGCGGTAGAAGCCGCCGACGACGAACTGGTCGATCATGTACACCACCGGTTCGGCGGTGGCCTCGTCGGCGCCGAGCTTCTCGAAGGTGTAGACGCCTTCCTGGATGATCGCGCCGGTGACTTCGCGACCTTCCTTGGCGCTGGACATGTGCGTGCGCGTCTTGCGGTTGAGGTTGCGGATGTCCTCGACGCTGCGTGCGGTCATCACGCCCATCCCGTAGGTGCCGGCATCCGACTTGACGATCACGAACGGCTGCTCGGCGATGCCATATTCGCGGTACTTGGCGGCGATATCCTCGAGCAGCAGCGCCACGTTGGCCTCCAGGCACTCCTGGCCCTCGCGCCGCTGGAAGTTGATCTGCCCGCAGTTGCGGAACAGCGGGTCGACCAGCCAGGGGTCGATGCCCAGCAGGGTGGCCAGCTCCCGGGCGACCTCGCGATAGAAGCCGAAATGATTCGACTTCTGGCGCGCATGCCAGCCCAGATCGATCGGCGGAATCACGCTTTGCTCGAGTCCGCGCAGGATCTCGGGCACGCCGGCGGACAGGTCGTTGTTGAGCAGCACCGCACACGGCTCGAAGTCGTCGACCAACACGCCGTCGTTGCGGCGCTGCAGCGGTTCGAGGTGCAGCGTGCGCCCCGAGATCTCGAGGTGCAGGTCCATCGGCTCGCGCAGCTCGGGGATCAGGGAGCCGATGCGCACATGGAAGCCGGCCTTGCCGATCAGCTCGACCAGGGTGGCGACGTTTTCCAGGTAGAAGCGGTTGCGGGTATGGCTTTCGGGCACCAGCAGCACGCGCTTGGCGGTCGGGCAGATGCGCTGGATGGCGGTCTGCAGCGCATGGATGCAGAGCGGCTCGAATGCCGGGTTGAGGTTGTTGAAGCCGCCCGGGAACAGGTTGGTGTCCACCGGTGCGAGCTTGAAACCGGCATTGCGCAGATCCACCGAGCTGTAGAACGGGGGCGCGGTCTTCAACCACTGCTCGCGGAACCAGGCTTCGATGTCCGCGGAACGATTCAGCAGCGTGGATTCCAGCGCGAGCAGCGGGCCGGTCTGCGCGGTCGTCAGGCGGGGAACGGGATTGTGCATGGCGGGACTCGGCGGATCGGCGCACGCGGGGGCGCGACGCCTGGGCCGGCATGGTAGCGCATGGCTGCCGCTTGGCGCGCTGTGGCAACGGGGCTCGCTGTTAAGTGCCCCTGAGACTGTGTTAAAACCGCTCGCTAACGAGGGATAGTGCGCCCGGACGGAGGAGTGTGTGTCGACCCAGCCGATTGCCAAAGTGATGGTCATCGACGATAGCCAGACGATTCGGCGCACCGCCGAGACGCTGCTGGCGCGCGAAGGTTATCAGGTCGTCACTGCGCAGGATGGTTTCGAAGCGCTGGCCAAAATTGTTGACCATGCGCCCGACCTGATTTTCGTCGACATCATGATGCCGCGGCTCGACGGGTATCAGGCGTGTGCGCTGATCAAGGGCAATCCGCGCTTTGCCAAGACACCGGTGATCATGCTGTCGTCGAAGGACGGCCTGTTCGACCGCGCGCGCGGCCGCATTGTCGGCTCCGATGAATACTTGACCAAGCCGTTCACCAAGGATGAGCTGCTGGGCGCGGTACGCGCACATATCAAGAAGTAGATCAGGGATCGATCGCGAGGGATCGGAGCTGGGGGGGAGGTATGGTGGCGGATTTGAGAGCGATGCGGGGCGATCCTTTCGGGCTGCTGCTGGAGCTCGCGGATCGGCTGCGCGCGGCACGTATCGACGCCGCGGCCGGTGCGGCTCAGGCATGGACCGGACTCGGATTCAGGCTCGGCCAGACGTGGCTGGTGGCGCCGCGCGACGATGTCCGCGAGGTGATCCCGCCGCCGCCGACGACGCGGGTGCCCAACGCGCGTGCGTGGATGGTCGGCGTGGCCAACGTGCGCGGTGAACTGCTGGCGATCGTCGATCTGCCGGCGCTGCTGG
>JBFHQK010000072.1:0-10811 GCA_041592255.1 Fontimonas sp. | reverse complement strand
CATCCGCCGGCTGATCGCGATGCGCAACGGCCTGCGGCATGCGGCGGTCTGTTCGGCGCCCAGCCACAGTGAATGCCCGACCTTTCGCCGCCTGCTGCGCGCGGCGCTGTCGGGGCGGCTGGGGACTCCGGAGAAGAAGGGCAGCCGCTGAGCGCGGCGGCCTGAGCGCCGGCGCGTCGCTGGCGCTCAGGCGCCGGCGGTCACAGCCGCAGCTTGCCGGTGCGCACGCGCTGCGGGTGGTCGCCGACCGGCATGCTGGCGACTTCGCGCGCCTCGTCGAAGGAAATCACCGCGACGCGGTCCTGTTCGCTGACCGAGACGTAGCAATAGCGGCCGTCGGCGCTCTCGGTGGCCCAGTACGGCTTGGCGCCCAGCGGCGTGTCCGACAGCGGAATCGTGGTGTATTCGAAACTGGCGCGGTCGACGATCGCGGCGTAGCCGGACATGGTCGCGGCGACGCAGAGCTTGGTGCCTTCGGAGTTGATCGCCAGGCCGTGGTGCGCGGAGTTGAGCTGGTACTTGCGCGGCGGCAGTTGCGCGATCTCGTCGGGCACCGGCAGCCGGGCGGCGCGCGTGATGCGGTCCTGCTCGACGTCGTACTCGAAGAAGCCGTGGAAGAACGACACCTGCAGGTACACGTGGCGCTCGTCGGGGGCCACCGCCATCGGCCGCACCGCCGAGTCGTGCCACGGCATGCCGGCCTGCGCGAGCTTTTCCCCGATGTCGATGCGCTTGAGCACTTCAAAGCTGTTCGCATCCACAATCTGGAACCAGCGGTCGCCCTTGATCCAGTCGAGCCAGCCGGCCGTGGTCGGCACGTACACCTTGCCGATGCTGGCGTGATAGATGCGCTGGCCGTCGGCCGAGTAGTTGCTTTCGTGCGGCTGGTCGCCGGAGGCGAACGCGCCGACGATGCGGCCGGTCGCGGTGTCAATCGCATGCACCTTGCGCGCGGTCGACGCCGACACCAGGAACGTCTTGCCGTCGGGCGAGATCGCCGCATGGTCGGCGCGATAGCCCTCGATCGGCGTGCGCCAGGCGATGGCGCCGGTGTGGACGTCAATCGCCACGACGTCGGCAAAGCTCGGCCGCGACACGTACAGGAAGCGACCGTCCTTGGACGTGAACAGGTCGTCGACCAGCTGGTTGTGGCCTTCGCCGATGACACGGCGGATCAGGCTGAAATAGGCGCGGCGCACCAGGCTGCCTTCAATCTCGGCGATGCGCTGCGCACGGTCGGGCACGATGTCGATGCGCTTGAGGTGCTCGAAGCTGTGCGGATCGAAGATGTCCGCGGTGCCGTCCCAGTTGTTGCCGACGACGACCACATCGCGCAGCGCCGCGGCGTCCTGCGCCGCCGCCGGGGCGGCCAAGGATGCGGCGCCCAGCGCCAGCAGGGCAGTCGCGGTGCGTCGCAGCGTTCGGGTCAAGACCATGTTCGGTTTTCCTTGTGTGTGCGCCTGGAGCCTTCCTGCCTCCGGGGGGCGATGATAGGCGGCACCGGCGCCGGCGTTTCCGTATGGGGCAATTTTCCCAGCGCGGCGATGGAGCGCTGCGCTAGGCTGCGAACAACGGGGAACAGGGGCAGTCATGGACAATGGATTCCGGCGCAGTCCGGTCGTGGGGGCGGTCGCGTTGCTGCTGGCGGCGTGTGCGGATTCGCCGGCGCCCGGTACAGCCGGGTCCGATCCGGGGACGCCCGGATGCTCGGCCTCGGTCGTGGCGCCCTTTACTGCCGACTGGACGCCACTGCCCGCCGCCGCGGCGATCACCGTCACGCCTGAGGTGCAGGCCGCGCGCGACCGCGTGCTCGGCCCCGGCGCAACCGACCCGGCGCAGGTCAGGGTCTGGTGGTATGGCGTCGCCAGCTTCATCGCCGCCGTCGGCGGTCACCTGTTTCTGTTCGATGCGTGGGAAGTGGTCGGGATGCATCAGGACTACGTGCCGATCGGCCGCGAGGACCTGGTTGCGCTGCAGCCCGAGGCGATTCTCGTCGGGCACGGACACTTCGATCATGCGGGCGACCTGGGCTACGTCGCCGCACGCACCGGCGCCCTCGTGGTCGCCGGCGAGGCGACCTGCGCGACGGCGCGCGAGCAGGCGGCGCGCGACAGCCTGCAGGACGCCGTGCGCTGCCTGGTGCTGGGCGACGCCACCACGCCGGAACCGGGCACCGTGCAGCACCTGCGCATCTGGGAGGATCTGCCGGAGATCGCGGTGCTGCGGCACACGCATTCGGCCGCGGATCCGTCGGATCTGGCGGCGGGCGGACTGCCCTTGATCTTCGTGCCTGACCTGCTGACCTACCTGCTTTATCTCAACACCGATGCGCAGGAGATCCGGTGGTTTGTCGAGTCGCTCGACGACGAAGCGGGGAACACGCCCGACGGCGGCGCCTGGGCCTATCACCTGCGCGTCGGCGACTTCAGTCTGCTATGGCACGACTCGGCCGGACCGATCGCCGACGGCAAGCCGTACGCGCAGGCCATCCGCTGCGCGCTCGACAGCTTCCCCGGCTGCGTCGACGTGCAGATCGGCACCATCGTCGGCTTCGGCGCCGTGACCAGCGGGCTGCGCGACGTGCGCCTGTACGTCGAGCATGCGCATCCACGCGTGTCGCTGCCCAATCACCACGACGCCTGGGCGCCGATTGTCGGTCCCGGTGCAGTGGCCTACGAAACGCAGTGGCGCGAAGCGCTCGCGGAGCTGCCGCATCCGCCGGCGCTCGATTACCTGCGCGATCCCGAGGACTATCTGCGCGTGCGCAGCTGGCACGTCGACGACCCGCAGTGGCGCGAGCCGATGCCGGGATCCTCCTGTGCGCGCTGAGCCGATGCCGGCGCAGGCCGCGGCGGCATGTGATCCGCTGTTGATGTCAGCGACGCAGATGACGGCGGCCCTACGCGCCGGGCGCACGACCTCACGCGCGCTGGTCGAGGCCCACATCGCGCGCATCGAGGCGGTGAATCCGCGCCTCAACGCCGTGGTCCAGCGCCGCTACGACGCGGCCCGCGCCGAGGCCGATGCCGCCGACCGGCAGCTGCGCGCGGCACCGGACCGGTCCACCTTGCCGCCGCTGCTGGGCGTGCCCTGCACGCTCAAGGAGAACTTCGCGTTTGCCGGGTTTCCCCAGGTGTCCGGCCTGGTCGCGCGCAAGGCGGCGATCGCGCAGCGCGATGCGCCGACGGTGGCGCGCCTGCGCGCGGCCGGTGCGATTGTGCTGGGCTTCACCAACACACCCGAGCTGTGCATGTGGATGGAGACGCACAACCGCGTCTACGGCCGCACCGGCAACGCCTACGATCCGGCGCGCACCGCCGGCGGGTCCAGCGGCGGCGAAGGCGCGATCATCGGCGCCGGCGGTTCGCCGTTCGGGTTGGGCGCCGACGTCGGCGGCTCGATCCGCTTCCCGGCATTCTTCAACGGCGTCTTCGGCCACAAGCCGACGCCGGGCCTGATCCCCAACACCGGCCAGCACCCGCAGCCGGAAGGGGCGATGAACCACAACTGCGTCACCGGGCCGATCGCACGCCGTGCCGAGGATCTGTGGCCGCTGCTCAACATCCTCGCCGGTCCCGACGGCGCCGACCCGCTCTGCACCGGAACCGCGCTCCGGGGCGATCCGGCGATGGTGCGCCTGGAGCGCCTGCGCATCCTCACGCTTCCCGACAACGGCCGCCGCCGCGTCGCCGCCGATCTGCGCGTGGCGCAGGCGCGGGCCGCGGGCTGGCTCGGGGAGCGCGGCCGCGGGCTGCAGCAGCCGCGCCTGCGCCTGCTGCGTCGCAGCTTCGAGATCTGGTCGGCACTGATGCACGCCGCGGCACCGCAGCCGTTCGCGCAGCAGCTCGGTCAGGGTCGCCGCATCGCGGTCGGCTGGGAGCTGATGAAATGGTGTGTCGGCCGCTCGGTACACACCTTGCCGGCGCTGGTGCTGGCGCTGCTCGAAGCCGTGCCGATGCCGCACGAACGCTACGCCCGCTTCGGCCAGCAGCTGCGCGCGGAGCTGATCGACACCATCGGCGACGACGGCGTGCTGTTGTTTCCGCCGTACACGCGGGCGGCACCGCGGCACCACTGGCCGCTGCTCACGCCCTTCGACTTCGCCTATTGCGGCATTTTCAACGTGCTTGGCTTTCCGGTGACGCAGGTGCCGCTGGGCCTGAACCGGGACGGCCTGCCGCTGGGGGTGCAGGTGGTCGGCATTCCGGGCAACGACGCCGTCACGATCGCGGTGGCGCAGGCGCTGGAGCGCAGGTTCGGCGGCTGGCTGCGGCCCGCGCCCTGACGGCGGCGCGGCTCGCACTATCGGATGAGGCGCGCCCGGCGGCCGGCGCCGATGATGGCGGGGTCCATCACTGGAGGTCCGCGCATGCCCGGCATCGCCTTCACCCCGATCCGCGTCGGCCCGCTGACGCTGCGCAACCGTTTCATCAAGTCGGCGACCAACGAGGGCATGGCCAAGGGCGGCGTGCCGTCGAAACTGCTGGTCGAGCATCACCGGCGCATGGCCGCCGGCGGCGCGGCGATGACCACGGTGGCCTATTGCGCGGTCAGCGCCGACGGGCGCACGTTTGAAGACCAGGTCACGCTCGACGAACCCAGCGTGCCGCACCTGCGGGCGCTGACCGACGCGGTGCACCGCGAAAACGGTGCCGCCTGCGCGCAGATCACCCATGGCGGCGCCTTCACCTTCCTGCCGCACCTGTCGACGCGCTACCCGCTGAGCGCCTCGGGCGGCTTCAACGCCGCCGGCGTCATCAGCGGCCGGCCGTTCAAGACGGCGATGAAGTCCGAAGATCTGGATCGCGTCGCCGCCGAGTTCGTCGCCGCGGCGCAGCGCGCGCGTGCCGCCGGCTTCGATGCGGTCGAGCTGCACATGGGGCACGGCTATCTGCTGAGCCAGTTCATCTCGCCCAAGTACAACCGCCGACGCGATGCCTACGGCGGCGCCGCGGCGCAGCGCGCGCGCTATCCGGCGCAGGTGCTGCGCCGGGTGCTCGACGCGGTCGGCAAGGATCTGGCCGTGACCTGCAAGCTCTGCGTCACCGAGGGCTTCCGTGGCGGCGCCACGGTGGACGACGCCATCGAAGTCGCGCGCGTGCTCGAGCGCGAAGGCGCCCACCTGCTGGTGCTGTCGGGCGGCATGAATGTCGAAGCGCCGTGGGCGATCTTCGGCAGCAACATGCCCGCAGCGGCGGTCGAGACGATCCAGAACCCGGTGGTGAAGCTGGCGACGCGGATGATGCGGCTGTGGGAGCCCAAGCTCACGTTTCAGGAGATGTACTTCCTCGAACACTCGCGCCAGCTGCGCGCGGCGGTGAAGATGCCGCTGGCCTATCTCGGCGGCGCGAAGTCGCTTGCCGGCGTCGAGCAGGCGATGGCCGATGGCTTCGACTGCGTCGTGATGGGGCGCGCGCTGATTCACGATCCCGATCTGGTGAACAGGTTTGCCGACGGCAGCGTCACCACGTCCGGCTGCACCGCCTGCAATGAATGCGTCGTGTCGATGTACACGCCCGGCGGCACGCGCTGCGTGCTCGGCCCGGACAACGACGTCAGCCTGAACCGGACCCCGGCGGCAGGATGAGGCGGATCACCAGCGTGACGTGGCAGGCGCGCATGGCGCGGGGGAGTGCATGAGCCAGCTCCAGTGGTGCCAAACCCGGCTGGCGGACCTGAGCGGCCGGCGCGCGCTGGTCACCGGCGCCGCCAGCGGCCTGGGTTTCGAGACCGCCCGGGGGCTGGCCGCCTGCGGTGCGCAGGTGATTCTCGCCGACCGCAATGTCGACGGCGGCCATGCCGCGCTCGCGCGCATCCGCGACCAGCTGCCGACGGCGGCGCTCGAGTTCCGCGCGCTGGACCTGGCCGATCTGGCCTCGGTGCGCGGCTTTGCCACCGCGCTGCTCGGCGACGGCCGGCCGCTCGACATTGTCGTCAACAATGCCGGCATCCTGCCGCCGCTGCAGCGGCGCACGAGCGTCGATGGTTTCGAGCTCAAGTTCGGCATCAACGTGCTCGGGCACTTCGCGCTCGACGGACTGCTGCTGCCGGCGCTGTGCGCGAGCCCGGCGGCCCGCGTGGTCTGGGTGTCGAGCCTGGTGCACCGGCACGGCCGTCTCGATTTCAGCGATCTCCATGCGCAGCACCGCTACACGCCGCAGCGCGCCTACAACCAGGCCAAGCTCGCCTGTCTGGTGCTGGCGCTGGAACTGCAGCAGCGCGCGCAGGCCGCCGGCTCGCGCCTCGCGGCGCTGGCGGCACATCCCGGGGTGGCGCGCACCGCACTGGGTGCCAGCCGCGCCGGGCAGCCGCGCCGCCGCCTCAGCGACCATCTCGCCGATGCCGCGATGTGGGCGGCGATGCGCTACTGCGGGCAGGAGCAGGACCGCGGCGCCCGCCCGCTGCTCTATGCCGCCGCCGGCGCCGACGCCCTCGGCGGCGAGTTCTGGGGCCCGGATGGTTGGGGCGAGATGGCTGGTGCACCGCGCCGGGTGCGGCCGTCGCCACCGGCGCTGGATGCGATGACCCGCCAGCGGCTGTGGGCGGCCTGCGAGCAGATGACCGGGGTGCGCTACGCCTGGGACGGCTGAGCGCTCCGGTGCGCCGACCCGCGCGGCCGTCTCAGGCGCGCAGCGGCACGCCGTGGCGGTGGTCGTCGTCGCTGAGCAGTTCGAAGGCGGCGCGGTGCGCGGTCACCAGCTGCTGCGGCGTGTTCGGGCGGCCCCGGCGCTTGTCGGTCAGGGTCAGCTCGCAGGCCGCGAGCTTGGCGTTGAGGCAGGTTTTCACGCCCCCCGGCGGGTTGTAGTAGCGCAGGCCGACGAACAGCTCGCGCGGCGCATGGATGCGGCCGTCAATGCGTACGGCGTCGGTTTCCGAATGGAAGGTCCACTCGAAGTATGCGAACCGCGCGTGGGCGCGCAGCGATTGCACGAGACTGTTGAGCGCATATTCTTCGCCCGCGTGGCGCAGCACGATGGGCGTCATGCGCGGCGTCCAGAGCGGGCCGAGCTTGATCCGCGCGGTCGCGATCTCCAGGAACGACTCCGGCGCGTTGTCGAAGCCGGCCACCTGGCCGTAGGCGTAGTGATCGGTGTGGCGGCTGCCCCAGTTGTGATTCTGGCTGCCGGTCCATTGCGCGATGTCGTGGGTCTCGCCGTTGACCGTGAGCGTGCCGTCGAACACCGCCAGCGGCGCGCCGACCAGGCTCTTGGCGCGTGGCAGCCGCGCTGCGTACAGGTGCAGCGGCAGGTGGTGCAGCGGCGGCTGCGGACGCGTGTAGCGCAGCTGCCAGCCGATGCGCGCGCCGCTGCTCTGGGCGGCGCCGGTGAGCGCGTCGCGGCTCAGCTGTGCGCTGCCGATGCGCACCGAAAACGCATCGCCGGCGAAGGCGCAGTCGCCGATCGGCAGTTCGCTCTTGGCGGCGGTCAGCTGCCGGCGCTCGCCGTCCGACCAGATCGCCCATAGCTCGCCGATGGCCTGCTGCGGATGCGCCTGCGGGCTGAACAGCGTGTAGCGGATCCAGAACGCCAGCGGCCGGCGGGGATGATTGGCGCGCAGCCACCAGCTTTCGTAGTGGCCGCCAGTCTGTCCGGGCCGATAGCGGGCGTGGTTGGCTACGTCGTTCATGTGCGGAACCGGTGGAAAATGCCGCAGCATACCGTGGGCGCTGCCGGCCTCCCACGCGGCTGCGCAAGAAACGGAGTGTCCGCGAGGGCGAAGTCGGCGACGCTGCGGTGAGGCTCGGACGGGGTGCGGAGACGGCGATGAATGAAGACGCAAGCGGACGCGCGCTGCACCGCCGCGATGCGCGGCCGGCGGCCGCGCGCCGGATGCAGGCGCTGTGCCGCTACATCGAGCGCAACGCGCAGCAGGCGCTGACGCTGCAGGACCTGAGTGCGCAGGCCCATCTGAGTCCGTCGCACCTGCAGCGCCAGTTCAAGGCGGTGATCGGCGTGACGCCTAGGCAGTACGTCGAGGCCTGCCGGCTGCGCGCGTTGCGCACCGAGCTGCGCAGCGGCGCGGCGGTGACGCAGGCCATCCACGCGGCCGGTTTCGGCTCGGCCAGCCGGCTCTACGAGCGCGTGTCGACGCGCCTGGGCATGACGCCCACGCAGTACCGCGCCGGCGGTGCCGGCGTGGCCATCTCCTATGCCACCGCGCCGACGCCGCTCGGCCTGCTGATGATGGGCGCGACGGATCGCGGCCTGTGCTTCGTGCAGTTCGGCGACAGCGCCGGGGCGCTGCAGGCGATGCTGCGCGCGGAGTATCCGTCGGCGCAGCTGAGCGCGATGCCGGCCGGCGTGCGCGCCGAGTTCGACGCCTGGATGGGGGCCCTGTCGGCCTGCCTGGCCGGCACCGCGGCCGCGCCGACGCTGCCGCTGGATCTGCGCGGCACGGCGTTCCAGATGAAAGTCTGGGCCTACCTGCAGCAGATCCCCAGCGGCCAGTTGCGCTCCTACCGCGAGGTGGCGCAAGCCATCGGCAGGCCTGCCGCGGTGCGCGCGGTCGCCAGCGCCTGCGCCGCGAACCGGGTCGCGGTGCTGGTGCCCTGTCACCGTGTGATCCGCGGCGACGGCGGCCTGGGCGGCTACAAGTGGGGCCTCGAGCGCAAACGCGCGCTGCTCGATCGCGAACGCGCCGGCTGAGCTCAGCGCACGTGTGCGGTGATGGCGGCGGCGAGCTCGCCCAGTGGCAGCACGCGCTCCGCGGCATTGAGCGCCACCGCTTCACGCGGCATGCCGTAGACCGTGCTGGTCGCTTCGTCCTGGGCCACGGTGGCGGCGCCGCTGCAGCGCATCTCCGCGAGTCCGCGCGCGCCGTCGTCGCCCATGCCGGTCATCAGGATGCCCAGTGCGCCGCGGCCGACACAGGACGCCACCGATCGGAACAGCACATCCACCGAGGGCCGGTGGCGGTTCACCGGCGGGCCGTCGACGACCTGCACGGCGAAATGCGTGGTGCAGCGACGCAGCTGCAGGTGGCGGCCGCCGGGTGCGATCAGCGCCAGTCCCGGCATCACGCGGTCGCCGTCGCGGGCTTCGCGGACCTCGATCGCGCAGTTGCGGTTGAGCCGTTCGGCAAACGGAGCCGTGAAGCCCGCCGGCATGTGCTGCACGATCAGGATGCCGGGCACCTCCGGCGGCAGCGCGGACAGGACCGACTCCAGCGCGATCGGACCGCCGGTCGATGCGCCGATGGCGACGATGCGGCTGATCGGTGGTGCGACCACACTGCGGCCCGGGGGCGGCATCGCAGGTGGCAGCGCCGGCGCGCGGGCGGGACGGTGCCGCAGATTGCTCATCTTCGCTGCCGCGGCGGCCTTGATCGCGCGCAGCAGTTCCATCGCGCCCTCGCTGTCGGCTTCGGCCGCGTCCAGTCCGGCGGGCTTGGGCACCACCGCCACAGCGCCGCTGGCCAGGGCTTCGATGGTCGTTGCCGCGCCGCGCGCGCTCAATGCCGAGCAGATCACGACCGGGGTCGGGCGCTCTGCCATCAGGCGCTTGAGGAAGGTGATGCCGTCCATGCGCGGCATCTCGATGTCGAGCACGATCACATCGGGCCAGCGCCGGTTCATCCGGTTGAGCGCCAGCAGGGGATCGGCGGCGGTGCCGATCACCTCGATCGCGGGATCTCTGCCGAGGACCACCGCCAGCAGGTGACGCATCACCGCCGAGTCGTCGACGATGAAGATGCCGGCCGTTTTCGGGCTGGGTGCCGCGTGCATGGGCAGGGCGGTCATGGCTTGCGGTAGATCGAGACCGACACCGGCTGCAGCTGGGTGCCAATGCCGTTGAGGCTTTCGGAGTGTCCGACCAGCAGATAACCGTCGCGGCGCAGCGTCTGCGCGACCCGGTGCACGACTTCGCGCTTGGTCTGCGGCTCGAAATAGATCATGACGTTGCGCAGCAGCACGAGGTCGAATGGACCGATCTCCGGCAGCGGCGTGTGCAGGTTGACCTGCTGGAAGCGCACGCGGGCGCGCAAGGCGGGACAGATCTGGAAGCTGCCGGCCTGCGCGCGCACGCCCTTGAGGCAATACGCCCGCAGGAAGTCCGGCGGGATCGTACGGGCGCGCTCCAGCGGATAGATGCCGCTGCGCGCCCGCGCCAGAACGCGCGTGCTGATATCGGAGGCCACGACTTCCCACGGCTGGTTGCCGATGGCATCCGCCAGCGTCATGGCGACGCTGTAGGCCTCCTCGCCGCTGGAACAGGCGGCGCTCCAGACGCGTAGCGGCGTGCCGGGGCGTCGCCGCTGCGCCAGCTGTTCGCGCAGGAAATCGAAATGCCGCGGTTCGCGGAAGAACGAGGTTTCGTTGGTGGTCAGCAGGTCGATGGCGGTTTGCAGTTCCGCGCGGTCGCTGTTCGAGCACAGCAGCGAAAAATAGTCACAGTAGCGGCTGATGCCGAGCGCCCGCAGGCGCGCGCACAGGCGGCTGCAGACCAGCGCCTTCTTGGCCGGGGACAGATGGATTCCGGCCACCCTGCCCAGCAACTCCTGGATCTGCGCGAACTCACGATCGCTCAGCGGCTCCGGCGCGGGCGGGAACGACATCGCCACCGGCCGGCCGGTGCCGAAGGTCTGCGCCGCTCTAGGCAGCATCGCACAGCTCCGCATGTGCGGCGTCGTGCCCGCCGGGGTCGATGGCGCCACGGGTGCGGGTCAGGTCCTCGGCCGACAGCACGCGGCTGACGTCGAGGATGATGACGAAGCGGCCGTCGACGTTGCCCATGCCGCGGATGAAATCGGTGCGCACATGGGTGCCGAAGGCCGGGGGCGGGGCGATGTCTTCGGGCGCGATCTCGATCACT
>JBFHQK010000071.1:0-10857 GCA_041592255.1 Fontimonas sp. | reverse complement strand
TCGCGGCTCGGGGCATCGAGGCACAGTGCCGCGATGACGCGCCATGGCACGCGCCGGAGGCGCTGACGACCCGCAGCGGCCAGCCCTACCGCGTGTTCACGCCGTTCTGGCGCGCGCTGCGCGCGGCCCGGGCGGAGCCACCGGTCACGCCGGCGCCGCGACGCCTGCCCGGACCGGCGCACCCGCCGGCAAGCGCCGCGCTGGCGGACCTCGACCTGCTGCCCCAGCCCCGCTGGGACCGTCAGTTCTACGCCGACGGCGTGCCCGGCGAAGAGGGCGCCCTGCAGCGGCTCGCGGCCTTTGTCGACGGCGAGCTGGCCGGCTACCGCACGCAGCGCGAAATGCCGGCGGGCGGCAGCTCGCGGCTGTCGCCGCATCTGCACTTCGGCGAGATCAGCGCGCGTCAGATTCTCGCGGCGCTGCGGCGCGCCCAGGCCGAACAGCGGGCGCCCGAAGACGACATCGCCGCCTTCGAGCGCCAGCTCGGCTGGCGTGATTTCGCCCATTACCTGCTTGAGCACTTCCCGGACACGCCGACGCAGCCGCTCAATCCGGCCTTCGTCCAGTTCCCGTGGCGCGCCGCAGCGGACTACGCCGCCGACCTGCAGGCCTGGCAGCGTGGACAGACCGGCATCCCGCTGGTCGACGCCGGCATGCGCGAGCTGTGGGCCAGCGGCTGGATGCACAACCGCGTGCGCATGGTCGTCGCGTCGTTTCTGACCAAGCACCTGCTGATCCCGTGGCAGGAAGGCGCGCGCTGGTTCTGGGACACGCTGGTCGACGCCGACCTGGCGAACAACACCCTGGGCTGGCAGTGGGTCGCCGGCTGCGGTGCCGACGCCGCGCCGTACTTCCGCGTCTTCAACCCGGTACTGCAGTCACAGCGCTTCGACCCCCGGGGCATCTATCTCCGGCGCTGGCTGCCGGAACTGGCGCGGCTACCGGACCGGGCGATCCACGCGCCATGGCAGGCGCCGCCGCGGCAGCTGGCCGCCGCCGGCCTGCGCCTGGGCCGTGACTATCCCCACCCGATCGTCGACCTCGCCGCAGGCCGGCAGCGCGCGCTCGCGGCCTATGCCGCGATGCGGGCACGCTAGAGCCTGCTAAGATTTCGCCCCTTTTTCCGCGCCCGCCCATGCTGCCCTCCATCGCTGCCGTCGTCATCGGTCTGGTCGTGCTGGTCTGGTCTGCCGATCGCTTCATTTACGGCGCGGCCGGCCTGGCGCGAACCGCGGGCATTTCACCGATCATCGTCGGCATGGTCATCGTCGGCTTCGGCACCTCAAGCCCGGAACTGGCGGTGTCGACGCTGGCGGCACTGCAGGGCAGCAGCGGCATCGCACTGGGCAACGTCGTCGGCTCCAACATCGCCAACGTCGCCCTGATCCTGGGCGTGTGCGCACTGATCAAGTCGCTCAACGTGCAGTCCGGCATTCTGCGCCGCGAACTGCCGATGACGCTGGCGGCCAGTGTCTTGCTGCTGGGACTGCTGCTCGACGGCTCGCTCGATCGCATCGACGGCCTGATCCTGGGCATCGGCTTCGCCGCCTTCGCGGTGTGGAGCGTCCGCGTCGCCCGCCTCGACGGCCGCGACAGCTTCGCCGTCGAGCTCACCAGCGAAGCGCCGCCGCCGCTTGCCACCCGCACCGCGATGCTGTGGATCGTGATCGGCCTGCTGGCGCTGCTCGGCTCCTCGCAGCTGCTGGTCTGGGGTGCGGTCAACCTGGCGCAGGCCGCCGGCGTCTCCGACCTCGTCATCGGCCTGACCATCGTGGCCATCGGCACCAGTCTGCCCGAGCTGGCCGCCAGCGTCACCGGCCTGCTCAAGAACGAGGACGATATCGCGCTGGGCAATATCCTCGGCTCGAACCTGTTCAACATCCTGTGCATCCTGCTCGCGCCGGCGTTCATCGCCCCCGGCGCGCTGCCCGACGCGCTGCTGCTGTGGCGCGACATTCCGGTCATGATCGGCGTGGTCGTGCTGCTCTACGCCAGTGCCTCCGGCCTGCGCGGGCAGTCGCTGCGACTCGAGCGCACCGACGGCGTGCTGCTGCTGTCAGCTTACGCCGCCTACACGCTTATACTGCTTTACACCGCATCACCCCGCTGAACATGGATCCCGAAAAACTCAAAGCGCTGGGCCGCCGCGCCCTGGAGATCGAGCGCGATGCTGTCTCCGCGCTGCTGGCCCGCGTCGACGACAGCTTCGCCCGCGCCTGCCAGGTCATGCTCGGCTGCAGCGGGCGCATTGTCGTCACCGGCATGGGCAAGTCCGGCCATATCGGCGGCAAGATCGCGGCGACCCTGGCCTCGACCGGCACGCCGGCGTTCTTCGTGCATCCCGGCGAGGCCAGTCACGGCGACCTGGGCATGATCACGCGCCAGGACGTCGTGCTGGCGATCTCGTATTCCGGCGAGACCGGCGAGATCGTCACGCTGCTGCCCCTGTTCAAGCGCATGCAGGCCCCGCTGATCGCGATGACCGGCAAGCCGCGCTCGACGCTGGCACAGGCCGCCGAGGTCCACCTCGATGTGTCCGTCGCACTGGAGGCCTGCCCGCTCAATCTCGCGCCCACCGCGAGCACCACCGCGACGCTGGCGATGGGCGATGCGCTGGCGGTCGCGCTGCTCGAGGCGCGCGGCTTCACCCCGGAGGACTTCGCGATGTCGCACCCCGGGGGCTCACTCGGGCGGCGGCTGCTGCTGAAGATCAACGATGTGATGCATACCGGCGAGCGCCTGCCGATGGTGACCGCCGATACGCCGCTGTCGGCCGCGCTGCTGGAGATGACGCGCAAGGGGGTGGGCATGACCGCGATCGTCACCGCCCAGCGCGAAGTGCTGGGCGTGTTCACCGACGGCGACCTGCGCCGCGTGCTCGATCACGCCGTCGACGTGCGCACCGCGACCATCGCCGAGGTCATGACCCCGGGGGGCAAGTCGATCCGGGCCGACCAGCTCGCGGCGGAAGCGGTGGCCATGATGGAAAAGCACAAGATCACTGCACTGCTGGTCAAGGATGATGCCAGCCGCCTGATCGGGGTCGTGCACATGCACGATCTGCTGCGCGCCGGAGTGGTCTGATGACCGCGCTCGAACTGCACGAAGTGCAACGCCGCGCACGCGCGATCCGCTGCCTGTTTCTCGACATCGACGGCGTGCTCACCGACGGCAAGCTCTACATCGGCCCCAACGGCGAGGAAACCAAGACCAATTACGTGCGTGACGGCTACGGCATCAAGCTCGCGCTCAAGCAGGGCCTGCAGGTCGCGGTGATCAGCGGCCGGCCGTCGGAGTCGATGCGCCGGCGCCTCGAGTGGCTGGGCGTGCGCGACATCGCGCTGGATACCGAGGACAAGGAACCGGCTTACCTGCGCATCCGCGACGCCATGGGCCTGACCGACGCGCAGTGCGCGCACATCGGCGATGACGTGCCCGACCTGCCCCTGCTGCGGCGTGTCGGCCTGGCAATGACGGTGGCCGACGCCCATCCGAGCGCTACTGCCGCCGCGCACTGGGTCAGCCGCCAGGCCGGCGGACACGGCGCGGTACGCGAGGCCATCGACCTGATTCTCGGCGCACAGGAGCGTCTGCCCGCGTGATGGCCGGCCATTTCAGCGCGCTGACCACTCGCGGCCTGACCCTGCTGGCATTGGTGGCGGGTGCGCTGGCGTACCAGGGTTTCCGTGAACCCGCGTCCTTCGAGACGCTGGCGGAGGCCGGACGGCCGCGCTATCACCTGGAGGGCGCACACTGGCGCCGCTACGGCGACACCGGCGAGCCGGTGTTCGAGGCCACCGCCGACAGCATCGACTATTTCGATGACGCATCGATGGAGCTCAGCGGCATCGACTTGGTCACGCGTGGCGCGCGCGGCGGCTGGCAGCTCAACGCCGCACGCGGCCGTGTCGCCGCCGGCGAGAGGCGGCTGCTGCTCGAACCCCAGGTCGACATCCACGGCGACCCGAAACAGCAGCCCGGCACCGAAATCCACACGCCGACACTGTGGGTCGACTGGTCGAGGCGCACGCTGAGCACCACCGACGCGGTGGTGGCGCTTGCGCCCGGCCGCAGCCTGGAGGCCGTGGGCATGCGCGCCGACTGGTCCGGCCAGCGCGTCGACTTCCTGCAGCGCGTCGAGGTCCGCCATGACCCGCGCCCCTGACCGCCGCCTGCGCATGCACGCGCTCGGCCTGGTGCTGCTCGCCGTGGCGGCCACGCTGCCGGGCCCGACCCGGGCGCAGGCCGATCCGCAGGCCTCCGCGCCCGCCCGCCTGCGCCCGACCGGGCCGGTGACGCTGAGCGCGGATCGCGCCGTATGGGTGCAGGGCGGCGACATGCAGTATCAGGGCAATGTGTCGCTGAAGGCCGACACGCTCGAACTGCAGGGCGACCGCATGTCGGTGGCGCAGGCCGCCGACGGCCAGTTCTCCGCGCAGATCTTCGGCACGCCGGCGCGGCTCAAGCACCTGGGCCAGGCAGGCACCGATGGCCCGGCGGCGCAACCCGTCAACGCCGAGGCCGAGCGCATCGACTATGACGCGCGCGAAGGCGTGATCCGGCTCAGCGGCAATGCACGCCTGCTGCGCGGCGGCGACGAGGTCACCGGCGCGCAGATTGACTACCTCGTGGCCGCGCGCCGCATCCAGGCCAGCGGCGGCGACAGCGGGCAGGTGCGCATCGTGATCCAGCCGCCACCGATGGAGACCCCGCCGTGAACCCGTCGACGCTGCGCGCCGAAGGGCTGGTCAAGCAGTACAAGAAAAGAACCGTCGTGCGCGATGTTTCCCTGAGCCTGCAGGCCGGCGAGATCGTCGGCCTGCTTGGCCCCAATGGCGCCGGCAAGACCACGTCCTTTTACATGATCGTCGGCCTGGTCGCCGCCGACAGCGGCCGCATCGAACTCAATGGCCGCGACATCACAGGCCTGCCGATGCATGCGCGTGCGCGCTTGGGCATCGGCTACCTGCCGCAGGAAGCCAGCGTGTTCCGCTCGCTGTCGGTGGCCGACAACATCCTGGCGATCCTCGAGCTCCGGCCCGATCTCAAGCGCGCCGACCGCGCGCGCGAACTCGACCGTCTGCTCGGCGAGCTGCACATCGGCCACATCCGCGATGCCGAAGGGCAGGCGCTGTCCGGCGGCGAGCGCCGCCGCGTGGAAATCGCCCGCGCGCTGGCGGCCAATCCGCATTTCATCCTGCTCGATGAGCCGTTCGCCGGCGTTGACCCGATTGCCGTCGGCGACATCCAGAGCATCGTCCACCAGCTCAGCGCACGAGGCATCGGCGTCCTGATCACCGACCACAACGTGCGCGAGACGCTGGGTATCTGCAAACGCGCCTACATTCTCGCCGAGGGCCGGGTCATCGCCGAAGGCGCGCCCGAGGCGCTGCTGCGCGACGAAACCGTGCGCCGGGTCTACCTCGGCGAATCGTTCCGGCTCTGATCCCCCGCCCGCTGGCGCACACCGCCGCGACCGCCAGCGGACGCCGAAACGCTTCAGAGCGGATGCCGGGCCAGAAAGGCGAGCACTTCGTCGGCGAAGCGCGTGGGCTGTTCGCAGTGCATGAAGTGCCCCGCGTGATCGAAGCGCACCGGTTCGTAGCCGGCGCCGAAGCAGTGCGCTTGGCGCTCGAACATCTCCGGCCCGATGCAGCCGTCGTCGGCACCGAAGATCACCTTCGCCGGCACCCTCAGCGGCTGGGCCAGCAGCGGCCACGTGCGCGGATCGAGCAGTACGCGCGGCAGCGTGCGGTAGTAGGCCAGCGCCGCGGCGCGCCGCGCGGGATCGGCAAGACTGGCCTCGACCGGCGCCAGGTCCGCGCTGCTGAAGCGCCAGTGCGGCGACCACTCGCGCACCAGCCGCCGCAGCCAGGCGAAGTCCGCCGCCGCAATCCGCCGCTCCGGAATCCACGGCAGCTGGAAAAAACCCATGTAGCGTGAGCGCCGCAGCTGACGCCAGGAGGGCCACCACAGGAAGCGCCGCAGATGCGGCACGGCCGCGGTCACCAGCGCGGCAATGCGCTCCGGATGGCGCGCCGCGGCGAGATAGCTGGCTGCAGCCCCCCAGTCGTGACCGACCAGGTAGGCGCGCGACGCGCCAAAGGCGTCGAGCAGCCCGATCACGTCCCCGGCGACCGTCGTGATCCGGTAATCGCCGTTGCTCGCCAGCCCGCTGGGACGATAGCCGCGCAGAAACGGCGCCACCGCATGAAACCCCGCCTGCGCCAGCCGCGTCAGCAACGGCTCGAAGCTGTGCGCGGTGTCGGGAAAGCCGTGCAGACACAGGACCAAGGGACCCTGTCCGCGCTCCAGATAGGCGAGCTCGATGTCCGGCAGCCGGACCCAATGCACGATGTCCCCCACTTCGCTCGGCCCTCCGCCTTGCCGATGGGGCTGCCGAAGGGCCTGAAGCCCGACGGCGATACGAGCGGGCGCCTTCGCGCCCGCTCGCTGGCCTGTTGGTCTGGCTCAGCCCGCCGGCTTCGCGGCGTAGGCGCGGCACCAGCCCTTGGCGGCGACCACCTTGCCCGGGAATGCGGCGCAGGGACCGTAACCGTCCTTGGCCTGCGCGGTCATGTACAGCGCGCAGTTGTCGCAGGTGCTGCCTTTCTTGTAGGCGGCTTCCTTGGCCGGGTCGAGCGCCGCGGCTTTCTCGACATAGCCGAGCGCCTTGGCCGACGGATCGGACTCGGCGAGCTTGGCCGGTGCCTGCGCCGCGGCAGTGCCCAGATGCAGCACGGGAATCGCGGCAAGACCGGTGGCGAGGCCGCGCAGCAGTGCGCGGCGGGTCAGTTCTGACGACATGATTGGCTGAGCCTCAGGAGGTTTGACTGAAAAATCCCGGGCAGCCACCCACGGCGCTGCCCACAGAAAAGTATGTGCGATATGCGACGGCGCGTGAATTGACCTGCATCAACGCGCGCGCGTCCACTCCGCACCCTCGCAAAGCCGATCAGCGCTGGTCGCGCTTGGCGCCGGTGCGCAGGCGCAGCCCGTTGAGGCGGATGAAGCCTTCGGCGTCCTTCTGGTTGTAGGCGCCGCGATCGTCCTCGAAGGTCGACAGCGTGGCGTCGAACAGAGAGTCCTTCGAGCGCCGGCCGGCGTTGTAGACGTTGCCCTTGAGCAGCTTGAGCCGCACCTCGCCGTTGACCTTGAGCTGCGTGTCGTCGATCAGTGCCTGCAGCGCGCGCCGCTCGGGGCTGAACCAGTAGCCGTTGTAAATCAGCTTGGCGTAGCGCGGCATCAGCTCGTCCTTGAGATGCGCCTGCTCGCGGTCGAGGCACAGCGACTCGATCGCGCGATGCGCCTTGAGCAGGATCGTGCCGCCGGGGGTCTCGTAACAGCCGCGCGACTTGATGCCGACGTAGCGGTTCTCGACGATGTCGAGGCGGCCGATGCCGTGCTTGCCGGCGAGCTTGTTGAGCGTGTCGAGCACCCCGAACGGGCTCATCGCCGTGCCGTTGACCGACACCGCGTCACCGCGCTCGAACCCGATGGTGACGATCTCGGCCTCGTTGGGGGCATCTTCCGGATTCACCGTCAGGCGCCAGATGTCGTCCGGCGGGCACCACCACGGATCCTCGAGACCGCCGCCCTCGTAGGAGATGTGCAGCGCGTTGGCGTCCATCGAGTACGGCGAACCGCCGCCCTTCTTCTTGGCGATCGGGATGCCGTGCTGCTCGGCGTAGGCCAGCAGCTTTTCGCGCGAGTTCAGATCCCACTCGCGCCACGGCGCAATCACCTTGGCCTCGGGCCACAGCGCATAGGCGCCGAGCTCGAACCGCACCTGGTCGTTGCCTTTGCCGGTGGCGCCGTGGGCGATCGCATCGCAGCCGGTGGCGCGGGCAATCTCGACCAGGCGCTTGGCGATCAGCGGCCGCGCGATCGAGGTGCCGAGCAGGTACTCCCCCTCGTAGATCGCGTTGGCGCGGAACATCGGGAAGACGAAATCGCGCACGAACTCCTCGCGCAGATCGTCGATGAAGATCTCCTTCACGCCGAACTGCTGCGCCTTGGGCCGCACCGAATCCAGCTCCTCGCCCTGGCCGACATCGGCGGTGAAGGTGACGACTTCGGCCTGATAGACATCCTGCAGCCACTTCAGGATCACCGAGGTATCGAGACCGCCGGAATAGGCGAGCGCGATCTTGCGCGGTTTGCTCATGGAAGACTCGCGATGGGGAACGGGCGCCGCAGCGTGCGCGGGGGCGCGATTATAAGCCGCTGGCACGGTTTTGCGCCTTTGGACCGGACCATTTCCGGTATCCTGTGCGACCCCCAGGTGTCCTCGCGATGGAATCCAGCGTTCCGAAGAACAAAATCGGCCACCGCTTCCGCGGCTTCCTGCCCGTGGTGGTCGATGTCGAAACCGGCGGCTTCAGCGCGCAGAGCGACGCGCTGCTGGAAATCGCCGCGGTGATCCTGGGTCTGGACGATGACGGCACCCTGGTGCGGCGGCAGACGGTGTTCGCCCACGTCGAGCCGTTTCCCGGCGCCAACATCGAAAAGGCGGCACTCGAGGTCAACGGCATCCGCATCGACAATCCGCTGCGCCTGGCGCTGCCGGAGCGCGAAGCGCTGGATCACGTGTTCCGGCCGATCCGCAAGGCCGTGTCGGAGAATGGCTGCACGCGCGCGATCCTGGTCGGCCACAACGCGCACTTCGACCTCGGCTTCGTCAACGCCGCGGTCGCGCGCAGCAGTTACAAGCGCTGTCCCTTCCATCCGTTCAGCGTCTTCGACACCGCGACGCTGGCCGGCGCGGCACTCGGACAGACCGTGCTCGCGCGCGCCCTGCAGGTGACCGGACTCGGGCACGACGCCGCTGCCGCCCATTCGGCGATCTACGACGCCGAGAAGACCGCGGATCTGTTCTGCCTGCTGGTCAACGGCATGCGCCCGCTGTTCCGGCACTATGGCCATGGCCCGGCCGATGCCGCGGGTGCCAACGGCGGCGCCGACATCCTGCCGGACCCGCCCTGACGAGAGATGCCATGCGCCTGCTGCTGAGACTGCTGGGCCTGTTCATCATCCTCCTCATCGTCGCGCTGGCCGCGCTGAAGTGGCGCTATGGCGGCGGCGCCGCGTTTCCCGATCGTCTCCCCGGTCCCGCGCAGCTCCCCGAGTCGGTGCTCGAAACCGTCGCGGAACTGCCGACCCCGCCGGGCAACATCGCGGTGTCGGCGACCGGCCGGGTGTTTGTCACCCTGCACCCGGAAGCCCGCCCCGAGTGGAAAGTGGTGGAACTGGTCGACGGACAGATGCAGCCGTGGCCGAACCTTTCGTTTCAGACCGGCGTTGGCGAGCCGCGTTATTTCCGCGACGTGCTGTCGCTGCGCATCGACCGGCAGAACCGGCTGTGGACGCTCGACACCGGCACGCACGGCCTGCACCCGGGCCGCCTGCTCGCCTTCGAGCTCGGCAGTGGCGAGGTCGTGCATGAATTCGAGTTTCCGCGCGGCATCGCCGGCCTGGGCTCGCATCTCAACGACTTCCAAGTCTCGCCCGATGGCCAGACCCTGTACATTGCCGATGCCAGCTTCTTCGCCCAGACGCCGGCGCTGATCGTCTACGACGTCGCCCAGCGTCAGGCCCGGCGCCTGCTCGACGGCCACCCGGCGGTGCTGGCCGATCGCTTTGTGCCGGTGGTGCAGAACCGGCGCATGGAGCTGTTCGGCCTGGTCGCGATCCGTCCCGGCGTCGATTCCATCGCCCTGGATCGCAGTGGCGAGTGGCTGTACTTTGCCCCGGTGACCGAACTCAACCTCTATCGGGTGCGCACCGCCGACCTGCGCAGCCGCGCGCTGGCGGCCGCCGCGCTCGCCGGCCGGGTCGAGGTGTACGCCGCCAAGACCATGTCCGACGGGCTGACCATCGATGACGCCGGCACGGTCTACATTTCCGACCTCGAACATTCGGCGATCGTCGCGCTGCGTCCCGACGGCAGCCTCAAGACCCTGGTGCGGAGCGAGCGCCTGCGCTGGCCCGACGGCTTCAGCTTCGGCCCCGACGGCTGGCTCTACGTGACCTGCTCCAGCCTGCAGCAGATCCTCGGCCGCGCGCCATCGGCCGTGCGCCGCCACGCCCCCTATCCGGTGTTCCGCTTGAAGCCGGGCGCCACCGCGCCGGCCGGACACTGACCCCGCCCGCCGTCTCATGCTCCCCACTTCCGCGCCCTTGCCTTCGCCAGCACCGCTCATGCCGCGTCTGCGCCCGCTCCTGCTCGCCGGTCTGTCGCTGCTGCTGTCACTGCCGGCGCAGGCGGCGTTCGACTTCGACGACGTCGTCGACAAGGCCCGCGCGCTGGCAGCCAAGTCCTACGAGGCGCCGGCCGGCCGCCTGCCGTCAGCGCTGGCCGACCTGAGCTACGACCAGTACCGCGACATCCGCTTTCGACCGGAGCGCGCGCTGTGGCGCAACACGCGGTCACCGTTCGAGATCCAGTTCCTGCATCCCGGCCTGTACTACGACCGGCCGGTGCGCGTGAACCTGATCGCCGCCGACGGCGTTACGCCGGTGCGCTTCGATCCCGCGAGCTTCGACTACGGCCGCAGCGGCGTCGATCCGGCGACACTGAAGAATCTCGGGTTCTCCGGCTTTCGCATCCACTACCCGCTCAACCGCAAGGATTACAAGGACGAGGTGCTGGTGTTCCAGGGGGCCAGCTACTTCCGCGGCCTCGGGCGCCAGCAGCGTTACGGCCTGTCGGCGCGCGCGCTAGCGATCGACACCGCCGAGCTGACCGGCGAGGAGTTCCCGCACTTCACCGAGTTCTGGATCCGCTGGCCGCGCCCCGAGGATCATGAACTGACGATCTACGCACTGCTCGATTCGCCGCGTCTGACCGGGGCCTAC
>JBFHQK010000070.1:0-10871 GCA_041592255.1 Fontimonas sp. | reverse complement strand
TCGCCCGCGACGCCGGCTTCGACCCCTACGGTCACTCGGTGCGCAAGGTCGGTTCCGACCTCCTCGGCACGCGGATCACGACCCGCGCGCTGGTGATCGAGGACGGCGACGGCCGCCGCGTCGGCGTGGTTGCCAACGACCTCTATCTGCCGAACGACCTGCTGCACCGCCGCGTCGCACAGCGGCTCGCCGAGCACGATGCGGCGGTCGCCCTGGGCGCCAAGGCCGGGCCGCTCACCGGCCTGAGCGACGCCAACCTGGCGATGACCTCCTCGCACAGCCACACCTCGCCGTTCTACTCGACGCCGGGCTGGGGCACCTGGATCTTCCAGGACGTGATGGATCTGCGCTTCTACGACTACATGGCGACGCAGATGGCCGAGGCGCTGATCGAGGCCGTGGCGACGATGAAGCCGGTGCGCATGGGCGGCATCAGCGTGCACTCCAACGACGTCACCGCGCACACCTACGGGCCCAAGACGGGCCAGGACGGCACCCCGGCCGGCCAGCCTTACGACTACACCACGCAGCAGATCAGCGTGGTGCGCTTCGACGACGTCTCCGATCCGGCGCAGCCCACGCCGCTGGCGAACTGGGTGATCTTCGGCGTGCACCCGGAATGGGTCTGGGGCGAGGAGATCATCAACGGCGACATCACCCACGCGACGATGCGCATGCTCGATCGCGAAACCGGTGCGGTCACGCTCTGGAGTCAGCGCGAAACCGGTGCCTCGGGTCCGCACAAGGACACCCGCGTGCATCGGCCGCAGGCGCGCCACGAGTACCAGGAATCGAACTTCGCCGGCTATGACCGCGCCGCACGCCAGCTCACCGACACGCTCAAGGACGCGCTGCTGCGCATCGAGCAGAACCGGCCGCAGGATCCGACGCAGTTCGCCGGCTTTGCCACCCACTTCCGCGTCGATTCGGTGTCCGAACGTTTTGCGCCGCCGTTCACGCGGCCGTATCCGGGGGTATCCAACTGCAACACCGATCCGCTGTTCACCGACCTGCGCATCGGCCTGCCGATCCTCGGCTTCCCGGACTGCTTCTACGACCACAACGACCTGCACGCGCCGCTGAGCGAGCCGCTGCTTGCCGCGCTGCCGTACAGCCCGACCGCGCTGCGTGACCAGCTCATCGCCGCCGGCGTGCCGATACCGCACAGCTACAGTGCGACCACGCTGACCGCGGTCGAGGAAACCGCGGCGGTGCAGCTGCAGGTGTTCAAGCTCGGTGACATCGTCGCCACCTTCTGCCCCTGCGAGCAGTTCACCTCGCAGGCCCTCAACCTCGCCTCGCGCCTGGACCGCGTCGCCGGCAATCTGTGGACCGGCTGGGACTGGGGCTGTGTGGCCGAGGAGCGCGGGCAGATGGCGGTCGATACGCGCTACGCCGCGCAATGCGCGCGGCAGAAGGCGCGCTATCCGGAGGCGTTCCAGCTGCCGATTCCCGGCCGCCTCGACGACGCCGCGGCGCTGGCGCGGGCGCGCGCGCAGATTCACAACGACGCCGCCGGCTGGGAGGCGATCGACTACGCCGCCTACGCCGAGTCCGAGCCGCTCGACCCGGCGCTGATCAAGGGCAATTTCACCCACGAGGAATTCCCCGCGCGCGGCTACGGTCTGGTGCTGTCGGTGGGCATGGCCAACGACTACTGGGGCTACATGCCCGAGTACCGCGAGTACCGCGCCCATGACCATTACCGCAAGGCGCTCAACGGCCTGGGCCCGCACGGCGCCGACTACCTGGCGACCCGGCTGGGGCGGATGGCCGCCAACCTCAACGGCGCCAGCGAGTCGATGCCGCTCAATCCGCTCGACGCCGTGTATCAGGCCGAGAGCGCGCGCGCCGAGGCGCTGGCGCAGACCCTGGGCGAGCTGGCGCGCGGTTACAGCGCGCTCTATGACCCGAGCGTTCCACCCGACGGCGGCGTGCCGGCGATCACCGCGCAGCCGCCGGCCGAAGTGCCGCGCTTCTCCGCGGCGATGCTGCGCTTTGTCGGCGGCGCGCCGTATCGGGGCGCGCCCGAGGTGCGCGTCGAGCGCCTGGTTGCGGGCAGCGCCGAGAACGGCGTCTGGGACACCTGGGGCACGCAGGAGGGCGAAGTGCAGCTGCAGGTCCGCTTCATTGACGCGGCCACCGGCCTGACGCCGCCGTCCAACCCGCTCACCGATGCGCTCGACGCCGAAGGCAGCGCCACGCTGCCGGACCCGGTGCAGCTGGCGCAGTGGCGCGCCGGCGCCTTCGAGTGGCAATGGAGTGCGAGCTTCGAGACTTTCGTCTCCGAGCTGGCCGATCTGGGTGCGCGGCCGCCGGTGACGCCGGAAGGCATCTACCGCTTCGTCGTCAGCGGCCAGAAGCGCGGCTGGGTCGGGGTCGAGGACTACACGCTCACCAGCGCGCCCTTCAGCGTCGTGCCCTGGGGCGGCATCACCGTCGATGACCTGCGTGTCGAGGCCGACGGCCGCGTCTCCTTCCGCATCGGCCCGGTCGGCGAGCACCGCTCGTTCCGCAGCGGCATGGGCACCGATGCCGGCCGCTACGACGTCCCGACCACGGAGCCGCCCTACCAGGTCGGGCCGATCGACTACCCCGACAGCTACAGCGGCGGCCTGAACTGGATCGACCCGCGCCGCGTGCTGCTGCGCTACGGCAGCGAGGACCGCAGCGTGCACCAGCAATACTGCAACCGCTGCAGCTTCCGGCCCTGGGCCGACAGCGCGCAGGTCGCCAGCGCCACCGTCACCGTCCGCCGGCCCGACGGCAGCACCGCCACGCTTGCCGCCCGCGAACACAGCGGGCGCTGGATCACCGACACCGCGATCGCCGTCGGCGACACCGCCTTCGTTGCCGCGCGCGGCATCGTCGATGAGTACGGCGAGTTCAACGCCCAGGCCTCGGCCGAACGCCCGCGCACGCCCTGATGCCGCTCACCTTCACCGCGGCCGCGATGGCCCGTCACCGACCCCGCCGATGAACACTGCCGCCCTGTCGTTCCGCATTCTGTTCGCTCCCGCCGCGCTGCTGGCCGCGGCCCTGACCGCCGGCTGCGCCGATGACGCCGGGGATGGCGGCGCGGCGGGGGCCGTTCCGCCGCAGGGCGCGTTTCTCGACGGCAGCTGGTATCCCGAGCGCCGTGTGCTCAACATCGCCCACCGCGGCGGTGCGATCGAGTTTCCCGAGAACACGCTCTACGCCTACCAGGAGGCGCTGTTCGCCGGCAGTCACATGCTGGAGATGGACATCTACCAGACCGCGGACGGCGAGCTGGTGGTGATCCACGACGACACCGTCGACCGCACCACCAACGGGACCGGCAGCGTCAGCGACTTCACCCTGGCCGAGCTGCAGCAGCTCGACGCTGCTTATTGCTACGTGCCGGGCAAAGGCACCGACTGCAGCGACGCCGCGGGCATCTTCCCGCTGCGCGGCATCGCCACTGGCGAGCGCGCGCCGCCGCCGGGCTACCGCGCGCAGGACTTCCGCATCCCCACGCTGCGCGAAATCCTTCAAACCTTCCCGCGCACGCTGATCAACATCGAGCTCAAACCCGACCCGCGCGCCACCGGCCGCTACGAAGCGGCACTGGCGGCGCTGCTCAACGAGTACGCGCGTGGCAACGACGTCATCGTCGCCTCGTTCCAGGACTGGAACTCCGCGCTGTTCAAGCTCGCCGCGCCGACCATCGCCACCTCGGTGCCGACCGCGCAGGTCGCGCTGAGCCTGGCCAGCGGCCTGGGCCCGCTGCCCGGCCTCACCGTCGGCCACGCCGCGTTCCAGGTGCCGCCGGCGATGGGTCTGCCGATCGTCACCCAGGATTTCGTCGACGACGCCCACGCGCGCGGGTTGGCGGTGCAGGTCTGGACCATCAACGACTGCGCGCAAATGCTCGACCTGCTGGCGCTGGGCGTCGATGGCATCATGACTGACGCGCCTTCGGTGCTGGCGCGCCTGCTGGCTCAGCCGGAAACCGAGCGACGCTGTCCCTAGCTAGCGCCACGGCTCGCCGCCGAACGCAATGGCTTCAGCCCGACGCAGGGTTGCGCCGGCCAACAGGTGACTGACTCCATTGATTAGGGCTGACTGGAAGTGAATCCGATGCCAAACGACAACAAACCTGATGCGGTGGTGGCCGCCGAGGTTGCGCCGCGCACGCAGCGCTCGGGCTATCCGGAGCCGTTTGCTTCGCGGGTGGCGGGGCGCGAGAAGCGCCAGCTCGGCGAGGTCTTCGGCCTGGCCAATTTCGGCGTCAATCTCACGCGCATGGCGCCGGGCGCGATCTCGGCGCTGCGCCACGCGCACTCGAAGCAGGACGAGTTCATCTACATCCTCGAGGGCACGCCGACCTTGGTCACGGCATCCGGCGAGACGCTGCTGCGGCCGGGCATGTGCGCCGGCTTCAAGGCGGGCATGGGCGGCGGCCACCAGCTGGTCAATCGCAGCGACGGGGTGGTGGTCTACCTCGAGGTCGGCGACCGCACGCCCGGCGACAGCGTGAGCTACCCGGATGACGATCTCGAAGCGTACTTCGACGCCGGCCGCTGGCGCTTCCGGCACAAGGACGGCACGCCGTATTAGCCGGCGCCGCTGGGGGTTGCCGTCAGCACGATGCGGTAGCGGGCCTGGCCGGCGCGCAGGTGGTCGAGCGCGTCGTTGACGCGGTGCATCGGAAAGGTTTCGATCTGCGGCGCGATGCCGTGGCGGGCGCAGAAGTCGAGCATGGTGGCGACCGTGGCCGGGCTGCCCAGCGGCGAGCCGGACAGGCTTTTCTGGCCGCCGATGAGGTGAAACGCGTTGACGTTGAGCGGGTCGAGCACCGCGCCGACGAAGTGCAGGCGCCCGCGCGGCTTGAGCGCGGCGAGGTAGCTTGGCCAGTCGAGCTTGACGTTGGTGGTGACGAGCACGAAATCGAGGCTGCCGGCGAGTTTCTTCAGCGCGGCCTTGTCGGTGCTGGCGACGACATGATGCGCGCCCAGCGCCAGCGCTTCGGCACGCTTGGATTCGCTGGAAGTGAAGGCGGTGACCTCGCAGCCCCATTTGTTGAGGAACTGCAGTGCGAGGTGGCCCAGTCCGCCGATGCCGACGACCCCGACGCGGTCGGTCGGTCGGGCATGGTCGGCGATCGGGCTGAACACGGTGATGCCGCCGCAGAACAGCGGGCCGGCGGCGGCGGCGTCGAGCCGGGCCGGCAGTTTCACCGCCCACGACCAGTGACAGCGCACGCGATCGGCGAAGCCGCCGTGGCGGGCGACGATGGTTTCCTCGCCGCTGCCGCAGAGGTGATGGTCGCCGCCCATGCACGGTCGGCAGTGCATGCAGCAGGCGGAGAACCAGCCCAGGCCGACGCGGTCGCCGACGCTCAGGCCCTTGACCTGCTCGCCGCGCGCGACCACCAGCCCGACCACCTCATGTCCGGGCACCAGCGGAAACACGCTGCGTTTCCATTCGTCGTCGAGCATCGACAGGTCGGAGTGGCAGATGCCGCAGTGTTCGACGTGGATCTCGACCTGCTCGGCGCGCAGCGGTCCGGGCTCGTAGGTGAAGGGCTGCAGCGCGGCGCCGGCGCGGTCGGCGGCCCAGGCGCGGATGGCGGTGCTCATGGCGTGACTCCGGTGGGGGGTGTGGATTCCTCGGCGGCGATGCGCTGGATCAGGGTGCAGAAGTCCTCGTCCTCGCCGCGCAGCAGTTCGGGCAGCGCGGCGCGGAAGTCCTCGCGCCGGCACCATTCGCGCATGTAGTCCTCCCAGGACTGCCACATGCGCTGGGTCTGGCGCGACATCCGCTCCTCATAGACCAGCACGTAGGCGCGTTCGAACAGCGACACCAGGATGCCGAACAGCACCTCGCGGCGCTCGAGCTGCTCGTCGCTGAGCGGCGACTGCGCGCCGCGGGGGTGCAGCAGCTGCAGGTCGGCGTGGTCGAGCACCAGGCGCAGGAAATCCATGTAATCGTCGGACAGGCGCTGGTGGATCTCCTCCTCCTCGTTGCTGCGCTCCTTGCGCTGTTCGAGCAGGAAGACGTAAATCGCCAGCGGCAGGCCGATCACGGTCACCGCGTAGCTGGCCAGCTCCATCCATTCGAGGAAGCTCATGGTCCGAGTGTAAGCGCGCCGCTAGGATGCGGGTCGGTTCCGCGCCGGGGAGTTGTCCGCGATGATGCTGCTCAAACTGCTGACCCTGGGCCTGCAGCCCGTGGGCACGGCGCTGTGCGTCCTGCTGCTGGCGCTGCTGTGCTGGCGCCGGCGCCGGCTGGCGGGCGCGCTGGTGCTGTTTGCGCTGGGCTGGCTGTGGCTGTGGGCCACGCCGCTGGCGGCCGATGCGCTGCAGGGGCGGCTCGAGCAGCGCTTTGCCTATGTCGAGCCGGCGGCATTGCCGGTGGCCGATGTGATCCTGGTGCTCGGCGGCGGCATCGAGCCGGGGGCGCCGCCGCAGTTTCCGGCAGTGAATCTGGAAGCGGCAGCCGACCGCGTGCTGCACGCCGCGGCGCTGTATCACGCCGGACGCGCGCCGCGGGTCATGGTCAGCGGCGGGCGCCTGCCGTGGACGCCGGGCAGCGCCACCGAGGCCGACGCGATGCACGCGCTGCTGCGGCGGCTGGGCGTGCCGGCGGCGGCGATCCTGCGCGAGGACCGCAGCCGCACCACGCGCGAGAACCTGCGCCACGCGGCGCCGCTGCTGCGCGATCTGCAGGCGCGCCGGCTGCTGCTGGTGACCTCCGCCTGGCACATGCCGCGTGCACTTGCCGGCGCCGCGCAACTCGGCGTCGAGGTGATCCCGGCGCCGACCGATTTCGAGGTGTTGCCCGGGCGCCGCTATGGCGTGTTCGGCGTGCTGCCGGACAGCGCGGCGCTGCATCGCAGCGCGCGGGGGTTCAAGGAGGGGCTCGGCCTGCTGTACGGCCGCGCCGTGGCCGCCGGCTGAGCGCTCAGGTCTTGGCCAGCAGCGCGTAGTAGAAGCCGTCGAAGCTGCCGCCCGGCGCGAGGCGGCGGCCGCACTCGCTGGCCTCGCCCCACGGGGCGTCGATCGGGATCACGGCGACGTTGTCGTGCAGCAGCCGGAAGCGCTGGATCACCTCGTCGCCCTCGTCGCGCAGCACCGAGCAGGTGGCATAGACCAGGCGGCCGCCGGGCTTGAGCAGCGGCCACAGGCTCTTGAGCAGGCGCAGCTGCTGCTGCTGCAGGCTGGCGATGTCGGTGTCGCGGCGCAGCCACTTGATGTCCGGGTGGCGGCGGATCACGCCGGTGCCCGAGCACGGCGCGTCGAGCAGGATGCGGTCGTAGGGCTGGCGATCCCACCAGCGCGCCGGCTCGCCGGCGTCGCCGGCCACCAGCGCCGCCGACAGCTTGAGGCGGCGCAGGTTTTCGTCGACGCGGGTCAGGCGCGTGCCGTCGACATCGAGCGCGGTCAGCGCCAGATCGGCGCATTCGAGCATGTGCGCGCTCTTGCCGCCGGGGGCAGCGCAGGCGTCGAGCACGCGCTGGCCGTCGCGCAGATCGAGCAGGCCGACCGCCAGCTGCGCCGCGGCGTCCTGCACCGAGACCTGGCCGCTGTTGAAGCCGGGAATGCGATCGACCGCACGCGGCTCGGCCAGCGTCACCGCGTCGGGCGCGTGCGCGACGGCCTGCGCGGCGATGTTCATCTCGCCCAGGCGCTTGAGGTACTCGTCGCGGCTCAGGCGCCGGCGATTGACGCGCAGCGTCAGCGGCCCCTGGAGGTTGCCGGCGGCCAGCACCGCCTCCCACTGCTGCGGCCAGTCCTGGCGCAGCGTGTCGACCAGCCACGCCGGGTGCGAATGGCGGATGGCCGGATCGGCCGGCACCGACTGTGCGAGCGCGACGCTTTCGCGCAGATAGCGTCGCAGCACCGCGTTGACCAGTCCGTGTGCCGACGGCCGCTTGAGCACCTCGACCGCGTCGACGGTTTCGTGGATCGCCGCGTGCGCCGGCGTGCGCAGCGTGCGCAGCTGGAACAGGCCGATCAGGATCAGCGCCGCAATCTCGTCATCGGCGGCCAGCGGCTTGTCGAGCAGGCGGCCCGACAGCCACTGCAGCAGCGACAGTTCGCGCAGCACGCCATAGGCCAGCAGCCGCACCATTGCGGCGTCCGCGGGCAGGCGCAGGCGTGCGGCGGGCTCGAGCGCGTCGTCGAGGCTGCGGCCGCGCAGTACGCGGCTGACCGTGCGCGCGGCAATCGCGCGGACGTTGGCGTGGTGACGCACCGGGGCGGTCTTCATCGGGCGCGCATCATAGTGCCCGGGGGCCGGCGGGGGAAATCGGCGCGCACAGCGGCCGGCGGCTTGCCTGGCCACAGCGGGTTGCGCTACGGCCAATCCGGCCGCGCCGCGCCCATGCGACGCTCCGGTCCTGGAGCGCCGGCCCGCGGGCCGGCGTCGATGCGGCGCGCGGTGCGCGCGGACAGGAGTGAAGACTAATGACAGCGGACATGCGGCGCCTGGCGCTGGCGGCGATGGTGGCACTGGGCCTGGGCGCCTGCGGTGGCGGTTCCGGGCCGGACCTCGGCGGTGGCGAGGGGGCGCAGTGGACCTCGTACGCGCGCGCCGAGGACTACCCCGGCACGACGAAGATCAGCGGCCAGAAGATCACGATGGACGACGGCGTGACGCTGTCGCTGACGGTGACGCTGCCGGCGGATGCCCAGGGCACGGCCGTGGCCGCGCCGCTGCCGGTGATCCTGACCCAGACCGGCTACAACAAGAGCATCCCGGCGGTGCCGGCGGTGAATGAATTTCTGGTGCGGCGCGGCTACGCGCATGTCAGCGTCGATGTGCGCGGCACCGGCATGTCCGGCGGCAACTGGGAGGCGTTCGGCGCGCGCGAGCAGGCGGATTACGCACAGGTGATGGACTGGGTGGCGAGCCAGCCGTGGAGCAACGGCCGCGTCGGCACCTGGGGGGCGTCGTTCATGGGCATCACCCAGCTGCTGACCGCGGCCCACCAGCATCCGGCCCACCAGGCGGTGTTTGCGATCGTGCCGATGGCCGACGGTTACCGCGACATCGTTTTCTCCGGCGGCCAGACCAACATCGGCTTCATTCCGCTGTGGATGGGGCTGGTCACCGGCCTGGGCGTGATTCCGGCCGAATTCGATTCCGACGCGCCGCAGGTGATTGCCGAGCATGTGGTCAACGCGGTGACGAACTTCCAGCTGCCGGTGATCGCGCACTCGGTGCTCGGCACCAGCGACTACAACTACGACGGCCCGTTCTGGCGCACGCGCTCGCCGATCGAAGTCGCCGACCGCATCCGCATCCCGACGTTCATCGTCGGCGGCCTCAATGACATCTTCCAGCGCGGCGAACCGCTGCTCTACGAGGCGATCGCGCGCAACACCACCGCCAAGCTGCTGATCGGTCCGTGGCAGCACCTGGACGGTTCGTCCGGTGCCGGCCTGCCGCGCGATGAGGTGCCCGATCTCGATCACCTCGCGCTGATGTGGTTCGACCAGTACCTCATGGGCATCGACGCCGGCGCCGCGGCGGTACCCAATGTCACGCAATATGTGTATGGCGCCGAGCGCTACGTCACCGCGAGCGCCTGGCCGCATCCGCAGGCGCGCGCGCAGCGCTGGTATCTGCGCGGCGACCGCAGCCTGACGCGCGAGCCGCCGGCGAGCGGCGAAGCCGCCAACACGGTGCTGCAGCAGCCGCTCAACGGCCTGTGCTCGACCAGCACCTCGCAATGGACCGCCGGCATCATCGGCGCACTGCCGCTGCCGTGCCTGACCGACAACCGCGTCAACGAAAATCCGTTGCTGGAAGTCGCCTTCAGCAGCGCGCCGATGGACGCGGACTACTACGTCAACGGCCCGATCCAGGCTGATGTCTGGATCTCGACCACCGCGCCTGACGCCGCGCTGCTGGTGCGCATCACCGACGTCGCCCCGGACGGCCGCTCGCGCGAGCTCACCAACGGCATCCTCACTGCCTCGCTGCGCCAGGTCGATCCGGCGCGCTCGCGCTATCTCGACGGCCAGATGATCCAGCCCTGGCATCCGTTCACCGCCGAGTCGCGCCAGGCCGTGGGCAGCAACACCCTCGTGCAGCTGCCGGTCGAAATTTTTCCGTCGAGCTTCGTCATCCGCCAGGGACATCGCCTGCGGGTGACCATCGGCGCCAGCGACTTTCCGCACGGGCTGCCGCCGCTGGTGGATCTGGTCGATCAGGCGGCCGGCCTGCTCAGCGTTTACAGCGACGCCGCCCATGCGTCGAGCGTGGTGGTTCCGGTGGTGCCGCTGCCCGCCGCGCCATGACGCCGCCTGTGGCCGGCGGTGGCACGGATGCTGCGTGCACACCGCCGGCCGGCCGCCGGTGAGCCGGCGCACATGCAGGGTGGATGCGGTCGTCTGATCGGCCTATGATCCCGGCATAACAACCATGTCGCGGTCCGGGGGGATCATGCACAGGACGCTTGCAGCGGCACTGCTGTCGTGCGTGGCTGTCGCGGCGCTTGCGGGCGAAGCGCAGGCGCCCGAGCCGATGGATGAACTGGCCGCATTCCTCGACCGCGTGCAGAGCGGTTCGGCGCGCACGCCGCAGCGGTTCGGCGCCAAGCTGCCGGCGATCAGCAGCCGCAGCGGCCGGCGCACCGTCGAACCGACGCTCGATGTCGTCGCCGGACGGCTCGATGCCGACACCTGCCTGTACCAGTTGCGTCTGGAGTTGCGCTGGTCGGGCGCGGCGATGGACGAGGATGAGGCCGAAACCGGCGGGCGCTCGCTGATTCAGAAGGCGCCGTGCGCCACCCTGGTGCAGGAAGTCCTCGGCGTGGCGGGCTACGAGATCTCGGCGCTGGAACGCCGCCTGCGCCAGAACGGCCGTTTCGCGATCAACCGTGAGCGCGAGCAGGTCAT
>JBFHQK010000069.1:0-10964 GCA_041592255.1 Fontimonas sp. | reverse complement strand
GGACGTGCGGTGTTCTCGGTGGCGAGCCTGATCAAGCCGGGGTATCTCGACCCCGCCGAGCAGCACCAGTTCTCGACGCCCGGACTGACGATCTTCATGCTGCTGCCGGGGCCGATGGCGCCGGAGACCGCGCTCGGCGATATGCTCGGGACCGCGCGTGCGCTCGCGCAGCAGCTCAACGCCGAGGTCTTCGACAGCAACCGCGAGCCGCTGACGGCAGCGGCGGAAAAGGCGCTGGTCGCGGACGTCAAGACCTGGGCGCGTTCCCACAACCTGTGAGCGCCGGACCGGCGGCATGAGCAGCCCCGCGACCGCGCGCCAGCGTGCCGAGGCCCTGCGGCAGCAGCTGCACGAGCACAACTACCGGTACTACGTGCTCGACGATCCGAGCGTGTCTGATGCCGAATACGATCGCCTGTTTGACGAACTCCAGCAGCTCGAGCGCGCGCATCCGGAGCTGGTGACGCCGGATTCGCCGACGCAACGCGTCGGTGGCCAGCCGCGCAGCGATTTCGCGCCGGTGCGCCATCCGTTGCCGATGCTGTCGCTGCGCAAGGTGACCAGCGAAGACGAGCTGCGCGACTTCGACCGGCGCGTGCGCGAGGGGCTCGGCGTGGAGGCGGTGGACTACGTCGGCGAACCCAAGCTCGACGGCCTCGCGGTGTCGCTGACTTACGCTGATGGCGTGCTGCTGCGCGGTGCCACCCGCGGCGACGGCGAAACCGGCGAGGACATCACCGCCAACCTGCGCACGATCCGCAGTGTGCCGCTGCAGTTGCGCGGTGCGGTGCCGCCGCTGCTCGAAGTGCGCGGCGAGGTCTACCTGCCGCTGGCCGGTTTCCGGCGCTGGGTCGAGGACGCGACCCGGCGGGGCGAGCGCCCGCCGGTGAATCCGCGCAACGCGGCGGCCGGCAGCCTGCGCCAGCTCGATCCCGCGGTCACCGCGACGCGGCCGCTGGCGTTCTACGCCTACGGCGTCGGTCATCACGAGGGCTGGGAACGTCCGCGCCGGCACGTCGACGTGCTTGACCGCCTGCGCTCGTGGGGGTTTCCGGTGTCGGCGCTGATCGAGCGGGTCAGCGGTCCGCAGGGCTGTCAGCAGTATTTCGAGTCGATGCAGGCGCAGCGTGCGCAACTGCCGTTCGACATCGACGGCGTAGTGTTCAAGCTTGACGATCTGCTTGCGCGCGAGGAGCTGGGTGCGGTCTCGCGCGAGCCGCGCTGGGCGGTGGCCTACAAGTTTGCCGCCGAGGAGGCCGAGACGGTGATCGAGGACGTTGACTTCCAGGTCGGCCGCACCGGTGTGCTGACGCCGACGGCGCGGCTGCGCACCGTCTTCGTCGGCGGCGCCAACGTCTCCAATGCGACGCTGCACAATCTCGACGAGATTGCGCGCAAAGGCGTGATGATTGGCGACTGGGTGGTCGTGCGCCGGGCCGGCGACGTGATCCCCGAGGTCAAGGCGGTGGTGCTCGCCAAGCGTCCGGCCGACGCGCGCGCGGTGCAGGTGCCGGCGCACTGCCCGGTGTGCGGCAGTCCGGTCGAGCGCGAGCCGGGCGAGCCGGTCGCCCGCTGCACCGGCGGGCTGACCTGCGCGGAGCAGCTGACGCGCGCGCTGCAGCACTTTGCCGGGCGGCGTGCCATGGACATCGACGGCCTCGGCGAGAAGCTGCTGGCCCAGCTGGTCGAGCAGGGGCTGGTACGCAAGAGCAGCGACATCTACCAGCTGGAACTGCCGAGCTTGGCGGCACTCGACCGCATGGGCGAGAAGTCGGCGCAAAACCTGCTGGATGCAATCGACCGCAGCAAGCAGACCACGCTGTCGCGCTTCCTCTTTGCGCTGGGCATGCCGCAGGTCGGCGAGGCGACCGCGCAGGCGCTGGCCGCTCACTTCCGCACGCTGGAGGCCTTGCGTGACGCGGCGCTGGCCGACGCTGAGACTGCGGCGGATCCAGCGCTCAAGGACAAGGATCGCTTTCCGCGGCTACGCGCAGTGGCGGATGTGGGGCCGGAAGTCGCGCGGCAGATCAGCCAGTGGTTTGCGCAGGACAAGCACCGCACGCTGCTCGACGAACTGCAGGCCGCCGGCGTGCACTGGCCGGTGGCGCCGCCCGAGCAGACGGGCGCGCTCAGCGGCAAGACCTTCGTGCTGACCGGCACCCTGGCCGGAATGACGCGCGATGAGGCCGCGGCGCTGATCGAGGCGCAGGGCGGCAAGGTGTCGGGTTCGGTGTCGAAGAAAACCGATTATGTCGTCGCCGGCGAAGCCGCAGGCTCGAAGCTGGCCAAGGCCGAGCAGCTGGGGGTGACCATTCTCGACCGTGACGGTCTGCTGCAGCTCGTCGGTGGCGGGGGAGGCTGAGGCGATGGAACCCATGCAATCGTTCTACGGGCTGTTGCGGGCCAGTCCGGTGCAGGCCAGCGGTCTGATTCTGGTCGTTGCCGCGCTCGCGGTGATGGCCTTGCACTGGCTCGTGCGCGGCCTCAACGAGGGGCGCATGCGCTGGCAGCAGCGGCTGCGCGCGCGGCTGGGGGTGCCGGACGGACGCCCGATCGGCGAATTGCGCTGGATGCTGGTGGCGCTGCATCTGGTGCTGTGGCCGATGGTGCTGTGGGCGCTGCTGAACGTCTGGGGCCTGAGTGACACCGGGCGGAACCTGACCGCGACGCTGTTCGCCGGTGGCTTCCAGGTCGGCGGGGTCAGCATCGTCCCCGGCAAGCTCCTGTTGGGGCTGGTGTACTTCCTGGTGCTGCTCACGTTCACGCGCTGGATCAAGAGCAAGATCGAGCAGGACTGGCTGCCGCGCACCGGGGTGGAAGCCAGCACGCGCGAAGCGGTGGCGACGCTGTTCGGCTATGCCGCGTTCGCACTGGCCACGATCGTCGGCCTGTCATCGGCGGGCTTCGATTTCACCAAGCTGGCGATCGTCGCCGGCGCGCTGTCGGTGGGTATCGGCTTCGGCCTGCAGAACGTGGTCAACAACTTCGTCTCCGGCCTGATCATCCTGTTCGAGCGCCCGGTGCGTAGCGGCGACTATGTGTTCGTCGGCCAGACCCAGGGCTTCGTGCGCCGCGTGCGCATCCGCTCGACCGAGATCGAGACCTGGGACCGAGAAACTATCATCGTCCCGAATTCGGATCTGCTGTCCAACCACCTCAAGAATCTCAACCTGCGCGACGAATTCGGACGCGCGATCATTCCGGTCGGCGTGGCTTATGGCTCGGATACCGCACTGGTCAAGCGCACGCTGCTCGAAGTTGCCGCCGCGCACCCGCTGGTGGTGCGCGAGCATGAGGTGCGCGATCTGAACGGGCCGATGGTCTACTTCATGAACTTCGGCGCCAGCTCGCTGGACTTCGAGCTGCGGGCTTACGTCAAGGAGGTCGACAAGCGGCTGCGCGTCGCCAGCGATCTGCGCTTTGCCATCGACGATGCCTTCCGCAAAGCCGGTATCCAGATTCCGTTTCCGCAACAGGATGTCTGGTTTCGCAATGCTCCCGCGCTTCAGTCCGGCGACGTATCCTCCGGAGGACGCGCGGCAAGCGACAAGGCGTGAATCTCGGTCTGCATCAGCTCGCCGAGCGCGGCGTAGACGGCACGATGGCGTTCGAGCGGTTTCATGCCGGCGAACGCCGTGCTGACGATCTCGACGCGGAAGTGCCCGCGGCCGGTCGCCGCACCGGCATGGCCGGCGTGCAGATGGCTTTGGTCCTCGATGTCCAGCTGCAGCGGCTGGAACGCCTGTTCGAGGACGGTGCGGATGCGATCGATCCGGCTCATGGCAGGGCGCGTACGAAGGGCTGCACCTCGACCTGCGTGAAGACGCCGGCCTTGGCATAGGGGTCGGCAGCGGCCCAGGCGCGGGCGTCCTCGAGGCTGGCGAACTCGGCAATGATCAGGCTGCCGTGAAAGCCGGCGTCGCCGGGGTCGCTGGCGTCGACCCGAGGGCGCGGGCCGGCCAGCAGCAGCCGGCCCTGTTCGATCAGGGGCTGCAGGTATTCCAGATGTGCCGGGCGCGTTGCGCGGCGCAGCGGCAGGGCGTTGGCGGCATCGTTGCCCAGGATCATGTACAGCATCGGCTCACTCGTCGGGCAGGTAGCGGCGCACGAACGGTACATGCCCGATCAGGAACACGAACATCAGCGCCGTGAAGCCGAACGTCTTGAACTGCACCCAGGTCTGTTCCGAGAAGGTGTGCGCGATGTAGAGGTTGAGCACCGCGCAGCCGGCGAAGAACACGGCCCAGGCCAGGTTCACCCGCCGCCACACCGCGTCGGGCAGCGTGATGCTCTTCTGCGGCAGGCGCGCCAGCAGCACGCGGTCGCCGATCAGGTGGCTGAGCAGCAGGGCCAGGGCGAATAGCGCATAGACCGCGGTCGGCTTGTACTGGATAAAGGCCGGATCGTGAATCCACAGGGTCATGCCGCCGAGCACGCTGGCGATCAGCGCGGTGATCAGATGCGCCTTGTGGAGCCGGCGTTCGCGCAGCCAGTACACGGCCACCAACGCGAACAGCGACGCCATCAGCACCGCGGTGGCGATATAGATACCGTAGACGTAGTACGCACCGAAGAACAGCAGCGCCGGGGCGAAATCGAGCAACATGTTCATGCGCGCATTGTAGCCGGCGATGCGGCGCCAAAGGCGCTTGTGTTTAGAATGCGCCACTTCGCGAGGTGCCCATGGCCGACTGGTTCGAGCTCCACCCTGTCAATCCGCAGCAGCGCCTGCTCGCGCAGGTGGCCGTGCGCGTGCGCCAGGGCGCGGTGATCGCGTATCCGACCGACTCCTGCTACGCACTGGGCTGTCATCTCGATGATCGTGACGCCGCCGAGCGGCTGCGCCGGGTGCGCGGTTTCGACCGCCACCACCAGTTCACGCTGCTGTGCCGGGACCTGTCGGAAATCGCGACCTACGCGCGCGTCGACAATCGCCAGTTCCGCCTGCTGAAGACGCTCACGCCGGGTCCGTATACCTTCGTGCTGCAGGCCACCAAGGAGCTGCCGCGGCGCGTGGCGCACGAGCGGCGCAAGACCATCGGCATCCGGGTGCCCGAAAACGCGATCGCGCAGGCGCTGCTGGACACGCTGGGCGAGCCCCTGATTTCGTGCACGCTGCAGTTTCCGGACGCCGACGGTCCGGTGGGCGATCCGCAGGAGTGGCGCGAGCAGCTGGACCGCGCCGTCGATCTGGTCGTGTGCGGCGGTTCCTGCGGCTCTGAGCCGACCACGGTGCTGGACCTCAGCGGCGAGGGGGTGGAGGTGGTGCGCGAGGGCAAGGGCGATCTGTCCCGGATCGGCTTGTAGCGCCCGACCGCCGGCGGGCCGCGGGCGGCCGGTATAATGCTGCGATGCCTATCGACATGACGCTGGTCCAGAAGATTGCGGTCTGGGCCCTGCCGGTGCTATTCGCGATCACGGTCCACGAAGCCAGCCACGGCTACGCCGCGCGCGCGCTGGGCGACCGCACCGCCGAGGCACTGGGGCGGCTGAGCTTCAATCCGCTGCGCCATATCGATCCGGTCGGCACCGTGCTGGTGCCGGCGCTGCTGCTGGTGCTGGGCGGTTTCCTGTTTGGCTGGGCCAAACCGGTGCCGGTCAACTACCGTAACTTCCGCCACCCGCGCCGCGACATGGCGCTGGTGGCCGTGGCCGGTCCGCTGTCCAATCTGGCGATGGCGCTCGCCTGGGGGCTGGTGCTCAAGCTGACGCTGGGCGGCGCCGGCGCCGAGGGGCTGTCGCTCGGGCTGCGCTACATGGCGGTGGCCGGCATCGTCATCAATCTGGTGCTGATGGTGCTCAATCTGCTGCCGCTGCCGCCCCTCGACGGCGGGCGCGTGCTCACCGGGCTGGTCCCGGAGGCGCTGGCGCGGCGCCTGGACCGGATCGAGCCCTACGGACTGCTCATCCTGGTTGTCCTGCTGGCGACCGGCCTGCTCGGACGTCTGTTGTACTGGCCGCTGGCCCTGGCTGAGTCGGCCGTGTTCGCACTGCTCGGCCTGCCGCCCGCCGCCGCCTTCTGATCCCAAGAACCGCAAGCCTGTGACCGCTATCCACAAACCCGTCGTCCTCTCCGGCATCCAGCCGTCCGGGCATCTGACCCTGGGCAATTACCTGGGCGCCTTGAAAAACTGGCTGCATCTGCATGAGCAGCACGAGTGCTACTACATGCTCGTCGACCTGCACGCGATTACCGTGCGCCAGGATCCGGCGCAGCTGCGCGAGCGCTGCTACGAGTTCCTCGCGCTGTACATTGCCTGTGGTCTCGATCCGGCGCGCAATGTCCTGTTCGTGCAGTCGCACGTGCCGGCACACGCCCGCCTGGCCTGGGTGCTCAACTGCTACACGCAGATGGGCGAGCTCAGCCGCATGACCCAGTTCAAGGACAAGTCGGCGAAGAACGTCGACAACATCAACGCCGGTCTGTTCGACTACCCGGTGCTGATGGCGGCCGACATCCTGCTGTATCAGGCCAATGCGGTACCCGTCGGTGATGACCAGAAGCAGCACCTGGAGCTGACCCGCGACGTCGCGATCCGCTTCAACAACCTGTACGGGCGTGAAGGGGCGCCGGTCTTCGTCGTGCCCGAGCCGATGATCCCGCCGGTGGGCGCGCGCATCATGGGGCTGCAGGAACCGACGAAGAAGATGTCGAAGTCCGACGATGCGCCGACCAACGCCGTCTACCTGCTCGACGAGCCGGACGTGATCACGCGCAAGATCAAGCGCGCCGTCACCGACCTCGGCAACGAGGTGCGCTACGCGCCGGACGAAAAGCCCGGCATCTCGAACCTGATGTCGATCCTGGCGGCTACCACCGGACAGTCCTTCGACGCCATCGTCAACCAGTACAACGGCCAGGGCTACGGCAAGTTCAAGCAGGCCACGGCCGAGGCGGTGGTCGAGCAGCTGCGGCCGGTGCAGGCCCGCTACCGCGAGATCCGCGCCGATACCGAAGGTCTGCGGCGCGTGCTGCGTGCCGGGGCCGAAAGTGCCAACGCTCGCGCCGACGCCACGCTCAAGCGTGTGCATGAGGCCCTCGGATTCATTCCGGAGTGACGGCCCGCGTGTCGGCTGACGACGCCGTGTGCCCGTGCCATCGCTGTCCCAGATCCGAGGCTGAACGCCATGAATGACTCCGCAGGTGCTGTCGATAGCGTCGTCGCCGCCGACGCGGGCTTGCGCGCGCCCCGGGTGCACGGCCAGCCGCTCGACAAGCTGCCGGAGGATCTCTACATCCCGCCCGACGCGCTGGAAGTGTTCCTCGAGGCCTTCGAGGGGCCGCTGGACCTGCTGCTGTACCTGATCCGCCGACAGAACCTGAATATCCTCGATATTCCGGTGCTGAAGATCACCCAGCAGTACATCCAGTACATCGAGCTGATGCGCGAGCTCAACATCGAGCTCGCCGCCGAGTACCTGGTGATGGCGGCGCTGCTCGCTGAGATCAAGTCGAGCATCCTGCTGCCGCGGCCGCCGCCCGACGAGGCCGTCGAGCAGGGCGATCCGCGCATGGAGCTGGTGCGGCGTCTGCAGGAGTACGAACGCTTCAAGACCGCCGGCGAAAACATCGAGAAGCTGCCCCGCGTCGGGCGCGATGTGTTCATCGCGCAGGCGCGTCCGGAAGTGATGCCGCAGGCCGCGCAGGTGCCGATGCCGGAGCTGCGGGACCTGCTGCTGGCGTTTCGCGATGCGATGGAGCGCAGCGCGCTGTACCGGCATCACGAGGTGTCGCGCGAGCCGCTGTCGGTGCGTGAACGCATGTCGCGCATCCTGTCGCGCGTCCGGCAGGGGCCGGCGCGCTTCGTCGATCTGCTCGATCCCGAGGAAGGCCGCATCGGCGTTGTCGTGTGTTTTCTGGCCGTGCTCGAGCTGGCCAAGTCGGCGCTGCTCGACGTGCGGCAGGATGCGCCGTTCGAGCCGATGCTGCTGGCGCCGCCGCAGCGATATGTGGAGCCTGTCGAGGAGGGCCATCATGAGTGAAGACATCGTCAGCCAAGCCGCGGACCCCGCGCCGGAGCCGGCGCTCGACGACGCGCGCAGCCGCCAGCTCGAATGCGTGCTCGAGGCGCTGTTGCTGGCGTCCGAGCAGCCGCTTTCGGTCGAGCAGCTGCAGCGCCTGCTCGGCAACGAACTCGGCGTCGGCCGTAAGGAACTGCGCGCAGCGCTCGCGCGTCTGGAGCAGACCCTGGCCGGTCGCGCGGCCGAGCTGCGGGAAGTCGCCAGCGGGTTTCGCATCCAGGTCCGGCAGGAGTACGCGGAGTGGGTCAGCCGGCTGTGGCAGGAGAAACCGCCGCGCCTGTCGCGTGCACTGCTGGAGACGCTCGCACTGATCTGCTACCGGCAGCCGATCACGCGCGGCGAGATCGAGGAGGTGCGTGGTGTGGCCTTGTCGCCGAACATCATCCGTACCCTGCTCGAGCGAGGCTGGATCCGCGAAGTCGGGGTCAAGGAAGTGCCCGGACGGCCGTCGCTGTTCGGCACCACCCAGGTGCTGCTCGACGACCTTGGCCTGCGCTCGCTCGATGATCTGCCCAGCCTGCCCGAGATCAAGGACCCGCAGCAGCTTGAGGCTGCGCTGGAGCGCATCGGCGAGCAGCTGCACGAGGTGTCGCATGTGTCCGAGACGTCGGGCGAGGTCGCGCCATCCGCCGACGCGGCCGGCGATCCCACGGTTCACTGAGCCTCACGGCATCGCGCCGGCCCGCCGCCGGGTTTTCCAGTTTTGAGCATCCTTCGCCTCTAGAGAGCTGCCGTGTCTGAACGCATCCAGAAATTCCTGGCCACCGCCGGCGTGGCCTCGCGGCGCGAGGTCGAGCGCCTGATCGGCGAGGGCCGCGTGCTGGTCAACGGCCGGCCGGCCGAGATCGGCCAGAAGATCGGTCATGACGACCACGTGCGCGTCGACGGCCGTCCGATCGCGATGGCGCGCAAGGCCGAGCCTGCGCGCGTGCTTATCTACAAGAAGCGGGTCGGCGAGGTGGTCACGCGCGACGATCCCGAGGGCCGGCGCACGGTGTTCCGCAAGCTGCCGCAGCTCGAGCAGGGGCGCTGGATCGCGGTCGGCCGCCTCGACATCAACACCTCGGGCCTGCTGTTGTTCACCAATCACGGCGAGCTGGCGCGGCGCCTGACCCACCCGAGCTTCGAGATCCCGCGCGAGTACGCGGTGCGGGTGCACGGCACGGTCGACGACGGCCTGGTGCAGCGGCTCACGGCGGGGGTCGAACTCGACGACGGTCCGGCGCGCTTCGAATCCATGCGGCCGGGCGAGAACGAGGATGGCGAGGCGTCCAACCAGTGGTTCCTGGTGCGCCTGCGCGAAGGTCGCAACCGCGAGGTGCGGCGCCTGATCGAATCGCAGGGGCTCGAGGTGAGCCGCTTGATCCGCACGCAGTACGGCCCGGTGGAACTCGGGCGCGGCATCAAGTCCGGGGGTTATCGAGAAGCCACCCCCGCGGAGCTGGAGGCGCTGCTGGAGGCGGTCGGGCTCGAAGCCGAAGCACCGGCACGTCATGCGCGCAAAGCGCGCCCCGCGGCAGGCGCTCGCGCGCCGGCGCGCAAGCCGCGAACGCCGCGGCCGGCGGCGGACCATGCTCCGGCGCGCAAATCGCGCACGTCACGCCCGGTGGCAGACGAAACCCCAGCGCGCAAGTCACGAACATCGCGGCCGGTGGCAGACGAAGCCCCGGGGCGCACGTCGCGGCCGGCACGGCCGGGGCCCGCGCGCGCGAGCCGCGCGCCGGGCCGGCGCAAACCGCCCAGGACCTCTTAACACTCATCGGATCGCTGCGGCGACCCGAGTAGCGTTAACAGGCCCTACAGGGCCCGCCCGCTGACGCCGCGGCTGTCCGGGCCGAGCAGCCACAGCAGCGCCGGCACCGCGGTTTCGGGTGGCGGCATCTCGGTGGCGCTTTCGCCCGGGTAGCCTTTCAGGCGCAGCGCGGTGCGCAGCGGGCCGGGGTTGAAGCTGTTCAGACGTAGGCTTGAGCGCGAGTCCAGCTCGGCCGACCAGATCCGCATCATCTGCTCCAGCGCAGCCTTGCCGATGCCATAGATGCCGTCATAGGCGCGTGCCTCGCGTCCATGGCTGTCGGTCACGAACACCACCGAGGCGTCTGCCGCGGCGCTGAGCAGCGGCAGCAGGTGGCGCGTCAGCGCAAATGGCGCGGTCAGATTGACCTGCAGGCTCTCGATCCACTCCTTGGGATCGATGTCGGCCATCGGCGTGAACGCCTTGAAATGCACCGCGCAGTGCAGCAGGCCATCGAGTCCGCCGAGTTCGCGCTCGATCGTGTCGGCCAGATCGGCATAGTCCTTCCAGCTGGCGCCGCCCAGATGCAGCGGATAGATCGCGGGCGTCGGGCCGCCGGCTTTTTCGATCGCGTCGTAGACCGCTTCGAGCTTGCTGACGGTACGGCCGAGCAGGACGACGGTGGCGCCGTGCGCGGCGCAGGCCAGCGCGGCGGCGCGGCCGAGCCCGTCGCCGGCGCCGGTGACGAGGATGCGGCGCCCGGCCAGAAGATCGGGGCGGGCGTGGTAATCGGTGGGCGGAATCACGGACATGCGCGGGGGGATCTGAAGCGGGCGCGTAGTGTAGCGGCGCCGGCGGGCGAGTTCAGGCGGGTTCGGAATGCGGCAGCAGCATCGCGATCAGATGCGTCGGAGATGGCGCGATCGCATCGGCCTGCCAGCGGGCGATCGGCTCGCAGTCGCCGAGGTAGCCCCAGGCGGCGGCAACCGTGGCCATGCCGGCGGCGCGCCCGGCATCGATGTCGCGCTTGTCGTCACCGATGTACGCGCAATCAGCCGGTGCCAGGCCCAGCACGCTGCAGGCGTGCAGCAGGCTGTCCGGGGCGGGCTTGGGACGCGCCACTTCGTCGGCGCTGATGACGCAGGCGGCCGCGTCCAGCAGGCCGAGTTGCGCCATCAGCGGTTGGGTCAGCCACGACGGCTTGTTGGTG